>DATCJI010000057.1:0-3838 GCA_036562835.1 Xanthobacteraceae bacterium
TTTCTTCCGATCGTCGTTACAATTCCTGCCTCGATATTTACCATTCGAATCCGGTTTCTGACTTTACTGGACATAATCGGCGCGCGGATTCGCGTGTGCCCCCGTATAAGTCAGTGCAGTAGAGTAAACCATGCAGCGTAGTGTTTTGGCGTTGTCCGTTATGGCGTTAACCGTTTCCGCAAGCGCCCAGGCGGAGCCGCTTAATATCTATCGAACATCGCAAGGCGTTCCGGTGCGGCAGGCCGCAGCGCAGGGCAGCTATGGCGGCGGTTTTATAGAATTCCTGTTCGGCGGCGGCTCGCGAGGGAGCGCGCAACGCTACGAGCGCTATCCGTCCTACCCGGCCGATCTCGGCCCTGGCGTGATCGAGGCGACCAATCAGCCCGGCCAGTTCATCATGGATCAGCGCTATGTGCGGCAGGTCGTGCCGTATCACAGCAGCGAAGAAGCGGGCACGATTATCATCAATACGCAGGATCGGATGCTCTATCTCGTGCAGGCTTCGGGCCGCGCCATTCGCTACGGAATCGGTGTCGGCCGGCCGGGCTTCACCTGGTCGGGGGTGCACCACGTCTCGCAAAAGCGCGAGTGGCCCGACTGGACACCTCCCGAGGAGATGCTCCGCCGCCGGCCCGATCTGCCGCACCACATGAGCGGAGGTCCCGAAAACCCCTTGGGGGCACGCGCGCTATATCTCGGCTCGACGCTCTATCGTATCCATGGCTCCAATGAGCCATGGACGATTGGCACGCAGGTTCGTCGGGATGCATCCGCATGCGCAATGAGGACGTGATCGACCTCTATGAGCGCGTCAAAATCGGCACGAAGGTCGTGGTGCTGTGAGCTGAGAGCTTCACGTATCGGTCAGGTCATCGCCACCTGACCCGAGGTCATCGAAGTCACCGACGTCTTCACCGCTCTCAAGAGCATCCGTGTCGTCAGCATCCGTGTCGTCGCCAACAAGGCCATAGGACCCGGAACTATCCTCAGCACCACCCGTGCGGCCGATGTCATCAAGTCCGGCTTCGCGCGCGAGATGGCTATCGGCAGCGCTGCCGCCCCATGGCGAGCCCGATGCCGTACCTGCATCAAATGCCGCGTGTGCTCCGCCCGGATGTCCCATCATGGAGCGAATTCCGTCGAGCAGAAGCGAGCCGCCGATAACCCCGGCGGCGGCAGCTGCCGCGGTGCCCAGGAAGGAGCCGCCCGAGCCAGGAGGAACCGCAGCGCCCGGCATGAGAGGCGCGGCCGGTTGTGCCCCTGTGGTGCGCCATGCAGACGACATGCCGCGCTCGGTCGTACCTGGCCGTACAGTCGGCACCGACCCGCGTTTCTCTCCGCCAAAGAACGCGTCGCGCATGGTGCCAAGAAAGCTCGAGTCCTCCTCGCGCGGCTGGCCGGAGCCTTCCAGCTCGCGAATGCGCGCATCGGCGCGCTTGAGAGCCTCATCCTGCACCAGCACCGTCTGCACCAGCGCATAAGGCGCGTTGGGAGCCTGCCGCAATCCATCCTTGATCAGGCGCTCCGCCTGCGGATCGCGCTGCGCATCTTCCAATGTGGCGAGACGATCAAACAGCTCGGTTACGAGCCGGCCTTCCTCTGGAGTCATGGCTTGCCTCCTCTCTGAGGGGATCGCGGCAGCCCCCATTTATGCAGTCCACGCGCGGGGCAGAAGGAGGCTGCCGAATTAAATCAGGTTAGCTCCTGGCTCGGCCAGAGCAACACGGGAACGCTGCAGCAAGACCGGGAACGCTTCGCCGGCGAAAAAGGCGTGCTCACGTTCTCGCAGGGTGGTGAGACGATCGAGCCGTTTCAACTCGAGATCGACGAAACCAGGATGGCACATGACCAGTCCGCGATCGGGGAGTCCGTCCAGGAAACGCTCAAACACGGTCGAATAATCGGTATCAGGATGAAAATCGTACGTGCCCGCGAACGCCGCATTGGTGCGCAACCCAAGCGCGGCCGCGCGGCGCCGAAACCGAATGCTCAAAAGCTCGAGCAGCAGCGCCTTGCGATCGGAAAGGCGCGCGCGGAGCGGCACACGCCGGCCGCATTGCCGTAGCCAGGCGCGTGGCGCCTGCTCTTTCACCACTGCCAAAACAGCCTCGCTGGCTTGCGGCAGCAGCTGAACATGATGATGGCCATCCACGAAATCGGGCGCGCGGCCGAACATCTCCCGAAAGGCCTGCATTTGCATCGCGATTTCCTGGCGCAGCGCTCGTAGCTGGAAACGCCGCATAAATGCGTGGCGCATCGTTTCGGCGAGCGGCAGAAAGGCCCCATCACGAAGTGGCGCGAAACTTCTGCTCAGGGGTTGCATAGGCGCGGTAAGCGCCACATGCAGGCCTATCGCTACCCGCGGCGCCCCGGAATTGAGAAGCTTGAGTGCCGCCGCCTCCGATCGTTGCATCCCAGGGCCGCGCACGAGCACGGATGTGGCGTTGAGCCGCCCACGCACGATGAGATCGCGAATGCCGGTGTTGATCAAAGGCGACATGCCGTAATCGTCCGCGCACAGCCAAATGCGGCGGAGGTTTTCGGGCACTCGCTCAGCCAGTGTGTCTGCGCAAGCCAACTTCGCGCGCCCGCCTACCGCGCAGCCGTCCGCGGGGCCGGCGCATCCGCAGTGTCCGGAAGCTCGGCCGCTTTGACCGTGTGTTCCGCCACGAAATAGACGGGCCGTCCCTTTATCTCTGAAAGAATTTTACCGATGTATTCTCCCATGATCCCGATCATAAGGAGTTGCACGCCTCCGAGGACCATCAGCCCGACGACGACTGACGGGTACCCCGGCACGGACTGGCCGTAGAACACGGTCTCAATCAGAATTTGCATTCCGAACACGAAAGCAGCGCCGGCGAGCAGCAGCCCGAGCAGGCTTGCGAGCCGCAGCGGCGCCACCGAGAAAGAGGTCAGGCCTTCAATCGAGAGGCCGAGGAGCGAATAGAGATTCCAGCTGGTGCGCCCAAAAATGCGTTCGTCGGGCTCGTAATCGATCCTGATCTGCTTGAAGCCGATCCAGCTCGCCAGTCCCTTGAAGAACCGGTTGCGCTCGGGAAGCTCCCGCATCGCGCGTGCAGCGCGCGGGGATAGCAGGCGGAAGTCGCCGGCATCTGCGGGGATTTTCTGTCGCGCTCCCCAGTTTATCAGCGAATAAAAGAATTTCACGCCCAGCCGGCGCAACCATGGCTCGCGCTCGCGATGCGCCTTCGCCGTATAGACGACGTCGTAGTCGTGATCGAGCCAGTATGCGACAAGCTTTTCAACAAGCGCGGGTGGATGCTGGCCGTCGCCGTCCATGAACAGGACCCCGCCCAAACGCGCATGCTGCAGGCCCGCGAGCAGCGCTGCCTCCTTGCCGAAATTGCGCGACAAGGCAAGCACCTGAATGTCCATGCCGGTGGCCGGAAGCGCGCGGGCTTGCGCGAGCGTGCCATCGCTGCTGCCGTCATCGACATACACGACCTCGATGGCGAGCCCGCGTGCGGTTCTCAGCCTGCGCGCCACCTCCACGAGGCGCTTGTGCAGCCCGGCAAGGTTATTTGCCTCGTTGAAGAGCGGCACGACAATGGCGAGGCCCCGATCGCGCTGAGCATAGGACTGCACCGGCTGGGTCATTAGGTCGTGTTCAAACTCCTTTGCCCGGCGGACCATATACGTTTGTCCTGCAACTGTCGTCCTGATCCGCCCGCGAACGTCTATGATGCGCACGCCGGCTTCGGCATGCTAAGGGCAGGCCCGCATGGGGTTCGGACATGCATCGCTGATCGAGCGGCTCGGTGCTGCCTGGCAGCGCCGCGCGCTCGCGCTCAAAGCCGCAAGCTTCGCCACCGTC
>DATCJI010000066.1:0-11303 GCA_036562835.1 Xanthobacteraceae bacterium
TCAGGGACAAAAAACAATGGCAACCCGCTTGAAAAAGAACACAGTCGCTGAGGCGCTCGGCGCAATGTGCCGAGCCTCGAAGGACGACGGCCATGACCCGGGCCCCATCCTTCGAGGCTCGCTCGCTTCGCTCGCTCGCGCCTCAGGATGACGGATTATTAGAGACCGCTAATGCGCCTCGTCCCAGTTCGAGGCGGCGCGCGCATCGACGGCAAGCGTGACCGAGAGCGAGAGTGCCGGAAAAGGCGCGTCTTCCATCACTTTCCTGATCACCGGCATGGTTGCTTCGACCTCGTCCTCGCGCATCTCGAAGACGAGCTCGTCGTGCACCTGCAGAAGCATGCGCGCGGAGAGTCTTTCCTTAGCGAGCGCCGCATCCATGCGCACCATGGCGCGACGAATGATGTCGGCCGCCGTGCCCTGCAGCCGTGCATTGACGGCGGCCCGCTCGTTGAATGAACGAATGGACGGATTTGGATTGCTGATATCGGGATAGTGGCATTTGCGCCCGAACAGCGTGAGCACGTAACCGTTCTTTTTCGCGAATGCCTTGCTCTCCTCCATGTAGTCGCGAATGCCGGGAAAGCGCTCGAAATACCGCCGGATGTACGCCCCGGCTTCCTCGCGCTCGATGCCAAGCTGGTTGGAGAGCCCGAACGCCGAGATGCCATAGATGATTCCGAAATTGATCGCCTTCGCCCGCCGTCGCACGTCCGACGGCATGCCGGCAATCGGTACGCCGAACATCTCGGAAGCGGTCATCGCATGAATGTCGAGTTTTTCCCGAAAGGCTTTGCGCAGTGCCTCAATCCCCGCAATTTCCGCAAGGAGCCGAAGCTCGATTTGCGAATAGTCTGCGGACACGAGCTTGTGGCCCGGGCTTGCGATGAACGCGCGCCGGATCTTGCGTCCTTCTTCCGTGCGGATCGGAATGTTCTGCAGGTTGGGCTCGGAGGAGGCAAGCCGGCCGGTGGTGGTCGAGGCGAGCGCGTAACTCGTGTGCACGCGCTTTGTCTTTGCATTGAGGTGAAGCGGCAGCGCCTCGGTGTAGGTAGAGCGCAGCTTTGCGACCTGCCGCCATTCGAGAATCCTGCGCGGCAGCTCGTGTCCCTGCTCGGCCAGATCGTCGAGGGCGCGCGCGCCGGTGGACCATGCGCCGGTCTTGGTCTTCGTCCCACCCGGCAGGCCAAACTTGCCGAAGAGGATATCGCCCAGCTGCTTGGGACTGCCGGGGTTGAGGGGCTCGCCGGCAAGCTTCTGGATGTCGCTCTCGAGCGCGGCGGCCTTGCGGCCGAAATCGCCGGAGAGCTGCGACAGCGCCTCCGGGTCAATGGAAATCCCGTGTCGTTCCATGCGCGCAAGAACCGAGACGAGAGGCCGCTCGAGAGTCTCGTACACGGTGCTCACGCGTTCGCTGGCGAGCCGTGGCTTGAGTGTCCGCCAGAGCCGCAGCGTGATGTCGGCGTCTTCTGCGGCGTAGCGCGCCGCCTTTTCCACGTCGACGCACTCAAACGACAACCGCGACTTTCCAGACCCGGTAAGCTCGTTCAGATCGATGGTCGTATGCTCGAAGTACCGTTTCGCAAGCGCCTCGATGCCGTGATCGCCGCGGCCCGCGTCGAGGACGTAGGACATGAGCATCGTATCGTCATAGGGGGCGAGTGCGATGCCGCGCAGAGCGAGCATCTGCAGGTCGAATTTGATGTTGTGGCCGATTTTGAGAACGCTCGCGTCCTCGAGGATCGGCTTCAACGCGGCGAGTGCCGCAGTTTCCTCGATCTGCTCCGCGACGAGCTCGCCCACAAACAGGCTGCCGCCTTCGCCTCCCCGGCGATGACCAAGCGGCACATAACAGGCCTCGTTGGCGCCCGTGGCAAGCGCGAGCCCACACAGGGAGGCCTGCATCGGGTCGAGGCTGGCGGTCGTCGTATCGATGGCAAGCGCGCCGAGCTCGCGAGCCCGTCCGATCCAGCTCTGCAGGCGATCGAGGTCGCGCACGATCTCGTATTGCGTGCGATCAAATTTTGCCTGGCGCGCTTCTTTGGCGCGCGCCTGCACCAGTAATTGGGGCGTAAGCGCTTGCACCGGCTCCGCCCGCCCCGTTTCCCGCATCGTGGCTGGCGCGGTACGAGGAGCAGGAGCGGACGTGAGCGGTTCGCGGGCCGAAGCTGCGCGCAATTTCGCATCGGCATCAATCTGCCCAGCATCGATATTGGCGAACTCGCACACCCGACGCGTGAGCGTCATGAATTCCATGGCTTTGAGAAACGCGATGAGGCGCTTGTAGTCGGGCTCATGCACTGCGAGCTCCGCAAGCGGCACTTCCAGCGGCACTCGGTCGTCCAGCGTCACCAGTTTCTTCGACAGCCGCGCATTTGCGGCATGGTCGAGCAGCGTTTGCCGCCGCTTATCCTGCTTGATCTCGCTCGCGCGCGCGAGCAGCGTCTCCAGATCGCCATAGTCGCAGATCAGCTGCGCCGCCGTTTTGACGCCTATGCCCGGTACCCCCGGCACATTGTCCGTGGAATCCCCGATCAGCGCCTGCACGTCGATGACCTTCTCGGGCGGCACCCCGAATTTCTCCATCACTTCAGGGATGCCGATGCGACGATCCTTCATGCTGTCGTACATGAGCACGCAGTCGCGCACGAGCTGCATGAGATCCTTGTCCGATGCGACAATGATCGCGGTTGCTCCCGCCTCGCAGGCCTCGCGAACATAGGTGGCAATGAGATCGTCCGCCTCGAAGCCGCCCTGCTCGAGACAGGGAATATCGAAGGCGCGCACGGCCTCGCGAATGAGCGCGAATTGCGGACGCAGATCGTCTGGCGGGGGCGAACGATTTGCCTTGTACTGCGAAAAAAGATCGCTGCGGAACGTCTTTTCCGACTTGTCGAACACGACCGCGAGATGCGTCGGGCGCTCGTCCGGTTTCATTTCGCGCAGCAGCTTCCACAGCATATTGCAGAAGCCAAGGACGGCATTGACCTGCAGGCCGTCAGATTTGCGGGAAAGCGGCGGCAGGGCATGATAGGCGCGGAAGATGTAGGACGAACCGTCGACCAGGAAGATGTGATCGCCTTTTTTCACCGCCCTGCCTTGCGCGGGCGGCGGGGCGACGGCTCTCTCGGCGGCTTTGACGGGCATGCGGCGGACTTAACACCTGCCGTCCGATTTTGCCACCTTGTCGCGACGCGTCTGTCCGCAACCGAGGTGGTTGCTGTGCATAAGATCCAACGCGCCAAATTCGAGGTGAGCATGCAGACGGAAAAGAAGGCCTATTTCATGTTCGCGCGCAGATTTCAACGTCTACCGAACACGACAGGTTCGATCACTGGTACGCAACGCATCATCTGCCGCTTGCGATGGAGAAACTGGGCGCCGAGAAAGCATGGCGGTTCTGGAGCCACGCGGACCCGTCCACTCACTATGCGATGTATCAATTCGGCGACATGCAGACTCTGCAGACACGCATCGCGTCTCCCGATTTCAAGTTTCTCGTTGCCGATTTCGATGCTGCCTGGCCGAACGTGCAAAGGACGCGCGATCTCATTGAGCTCGCGCAGGAGGCTTAGATTTGGTGGAGCATGATCTTTTCCGAAAACCGCCTCCCACTTTTCGGGATCATGCTCTTCCTAATGGAACATTTCGCCGGCGGCACGATTAGAATTATGCGTTCACCAGCACCGGGAGCTTGACTAATGCAGCCAATCGACATTCAGGATTATGCGCGTCAATTGTTCGAGGCGCATGGGCCGAAGGCCATCGCCGAGGCCGCCCAGAAGGCGGCCACCCTGGAGCAGAAGGGCGAGCACGAGCAGGCACAGACCTGGAGGAACATCGAGCAGGCTTTGCTGCTCATGCGCGGCGCCAAGGCAAGCTGAGCGCGCGCGTGCCTTGTGCGATCAAGGCCGCGTATAGGTGGCAGCGAGTTTTGCGAAGTGACCGCGCCGCTGCAGCCAGGCGAGCAGGATCAGGCTGGGGATGGCGGCGAGCGCACAGTCCACGAAGAACCAGGGCCAGCCGCTGAGCTCGGCAAGATAGCCGGCCCCAGAAGACAAATAGGTACGCCCGACCGCGGCAAGCGCCGTGAGCAGCGCATACTGCGTTGCCGTGTGCAGCGGATTCATGCACAGCGCGGACAAATAGGCCACGTAGATCACGGTGCCGATCGCGCTCGTGAAGTTCTCGGTGATAATGGCCACCGTCAACATCGCGGTGCTGTGGCCGATGACTGCCTGCAACGAGAACGTCAGGTTTGCCACCGCCTGAAGAATCCCGCCGATCCACAGGCTCGCAGCGAGCGAATAAGCACGCGCCACAAACCCTCCGGCAAATCCGCCGATGATCGTGGCGGCAAGCCCCACACCCTTGATGATGGCGGCGTACTCGTTGCGCGAAAACCCGAGATCGATCACGAAAGGGGCAGTCATGGCCCCGGCGAGCGCATCGGTGAACTTGAACAGCACGACGAATGCGAGCACGACGAGTGCCGCGTCGCGGGTGAGGAAATCGGCAAAAGCGCCATAGGCCGCGACGGCCACACGCCGGAACGGGCTCTCCTGGGCATGCGCCGCATGCTCATTCGCGGCGAGCGCTGATTTTTCCGGCTCGCGCGCAATCAGCGCCGTTGCCATGCCCGCAAGAACCAGGGCCGCCATCACGAGATAGGCAGCAGTCCAGGCGCCATTTTTGATGAACCCCAGCCCTTCCAGACCGCTCACCAGGAACAATGCCCCGGCCGTGGAGACAAGCATGCCAATGCGGTAGGCGGCCACGTAGGCCGCCATGCCCGCGGCCTGCTCGCTGTCGGGCAGGCTCTCGATGCGAAACGCATCAATGACGATGTCCTGGGTGGCCGAGGCTGTGGCGACCAGAGCCGCTGCCCCAAACACCACATACCATGGCGCAAGCGCTGGATTGCATAACCCCAACAGCGCGATGGAAATTATCAGAAAAATTTGGGAGAGCAGCAGCCAGCCTCGCCGACGGCCAACCAATGTGGAGAGGATCGGCACGTCGAGCGCATCTACCACTGGAGCCCAGAGAAACTTGATCGTGTACGGTGTCTGTACGAGTGCAAACAGGCCGATGACGCCGAGATCGACTCCCGCTTCGCGCATCCACACGAGCAAAGTGGAGCTTGAGAGGGCCAGCGGGAGGCCCGCGGAGAAGCCCAGGAACAGCACGATCAGCACGCGCGGCTTGAGATAGACCGCGAGCGCGTCGGAAAAGCTCGCGCGCGCAGATCGGCTCTCGGGCGCAGCAGTCATGAGGCGGCGATCACTCGTACGCGGCGAGGCGCCGCGGGAGCGGGGCAGGGATGACGGCTGCCGGAGCGGGTTCTTCGCCGTCGAACTCGACATCCTTGATGCGGCCAGCCCGCTTTTCGATCTTCTCCGACGAAATGAGAATCTGGCGCACGTCGTCGTTGGCCTGCCCAAAATGCTTCTGCAGATTCATCACTCGCTCGTGCAGCCGCTCGATATCGCCCATGAGGTGCCCCACCTCGAGATGGATCTTGTCCGCCGCCTCGCGCATGCGCGCATCCCGGCGAATCTGCTGGATGACGTGAATGGCGAGCATCAGTAGCGAGGGAGAGACGATCACCACGTTGGAACGGAATGCCTTCTGCACGACGTCGTCGAAGCCATCATGCAACTCGACATAGACCGACTCGGAAGGCACGAACATGAGGGCAAGGTCCTGGGTCTCGCCGGGGATGAGGTATTTCGCGGCAATATCCCCCACATGCCGGGCGAAATCTTGTCGTAACCGAGCCGCGGCCTGCCTGCGCTCTTCATCGGATTTGGCCTCACGGTAGGCGGTGACCGCCTCGAGCGGGAACTTGGCATCGATGACGAGTGGTCTCTGGTCAGGAAGGAACAGCGCGCAGTCGGGGCGGCTCCGGTTCGAAAGCGTAAACTGAAACTCGTAGCAGTCCTTGGGCAGGCCATCACGCACGATGATTTCGAGCCGGCCCTGACCGAAGGCGCCACGTTGCTGTTTGTTCGCGAGCACATTCTGCAAGGCATTCATCTGGGAAGCGAGGTCGGTGATGTTCCGCTGTGCATTATCGATGACCGCAAGGCGATCGCTGATCTTTTGCAGGCTCGCGAACGTCTGCTCGCGATTGGCACTCATGGATTGATTGAGCCGATGCGAGACGGAATCGAGGCGCTCATTCACGGTGCGCGCGAGGTCGGCTTGTCGGCCTGCGAGCATGTCGCGCATTCCCTCGATACGCGCAGCGGTTTCCGCCTGCACGCGGGCTACTTCGGCCAGCTGCGTATTAGCCAATTCGCGGTCTCGGCGGCGCAGCGTCCGGATCGTGTGCAGCAGTAGGCCGCCGAGCAGCACTATTATGGCAAGGCCAAGCAGGAGCGCGGCGGGCAGGGCCCAATGACTTCGAGCATCGCGCGAGTTTACGCGATTCGAGCCCCGAGAACAAAAGACGAACCAACGTGTCGTCGCGCGGGGGGTGACATCGCGTGGCGGGAAAAAGCCTTTAGATTGACCGGCTTGCCGGGACTACTTACATCGCGCGCCATGGCCATCCGCGAGATTCTGATTATTCCTGACAAACGGCTGCGCAAACGTTCCGAGCCGGTTGCGAAGATCAACGGCAGCGTCCGCAAGCTTATCGATGACATGTTCGAGACGATGTACCATGCGCCTGGGATCGGACTCGCCGCCGTGCAGATCGGGACCATGCAGCGCGTGGTCACGCTTGACCTTGCGAAGAAGGACGAACCTCCAAAGCCGCAGGCGTACATAAACCCGGAGGTGGTGTGGTCATCGGAGGAGATGTCCACCTATGAAGAAGGCTGTCTTTCCATCCCCGAATTCTACAGCGAGGTCGACCGACCCGCGCAGGTGCGCGTGAAGTATCTGGACCTCGATGGAAAATCACACGAGATTGCGGCGAACGGGCTGCTGGCCACATGCCTGCAGCATGAGATCGACCATACTAATGGCATTTTGTTTATCGACCACCTGTCGAAGCTCAAGCGCGACCGCGTGATCAAGAAGTTCACGAAAGTTGCGAACCGAGCCTGAGCCTATCCGGCTTCCGCACGGGGCATTCGGAAAATGCGCAAGTTTCAAACAAAGGAGGGATTGATGCACCGCATCTTTGCCAAGCTGGCATTTGCAGTCGTGGCGCTGGCGCTCGCGAGCGGAGTTGGATACGCCCAGACGGCTGCGCCGGCGTCGCCTCAGGCGGGCTCGATTCTGCTGACAATTTTTCTCAAGCACGACCAGTCGAAGACGCTCGAGCAGATCCAGTCGCAACTGCAAAGCAGCGGCTACTACAAGGCGTTCCCGCCTCCAAATATAGAAGTGGTGAGCTGGTACGTGATGATGGGCATCGGGCAGGTGATCACGCTGCGCGTGCCTGCCGAGCGGCTGCGAGAGGTAAACCGCGCAATCGAACAGACGGCGTGGGCTGCCTATCGCACCGAGTTCTATCCGACCTATGACTACAAGGCGATCGGCGAAGAGCTTCACCGCAAGGCGCTCGGGCAATAACACGCAATTTTCCGGGTGTAGGGTGCGCAAAGGCGTGCTTTCGCACGCCGTGCGCACGCATCCTCTGTCAGACCGCGTGAGCACGGCGCTACGCAAGCTTTGCGTGTGCGTGAATGCGGAGCCACGCGCCTGTGCCCACCCTACGAGTTCCTTCAGTGCAGCTTCACTTGCGGGCCGGTCCGTCGCGACAGTGCGCGCGTGAGCAGGCCGAGCCCCGTGCGCACGGTCCCGTGCAGCGCGCGCTCGTGCAGCGCCTCGAGCGAACGGTACATCAGCCGCGCAAACAGGCCTTCGATCAGGATGCTGCGGCCGATCACGAACCCCATGAGATTGCCTACGGTGCTGTATTGACCAAGTGAAACGAGAGAGCCGAAGTCGCGATACACATACGGGCGCAGCGGCTCGCCGCGCAATCTGCGCTCCATCTGTTTGAGCATGTGTGCCGCCTGCTGATGCGCGGCTTGCGCTCGTGGAGGCACGGGGGTGGATTCACCGGGACGCGGACACGCGGCGCAATCGCCCAGGGCAAAGATGTCCGGATCGCGCGTGGTCTGCAGCGTTTGATGCACCACCAGCTGATTGATGCGATTGACTTCGAGCCCATCCAGATTTTTCAGCAGGTCAGGCGCCTTGACCCCGGCTGCCCAGACCACGAGCTCCGACGCAATGAATTCGCCGTTCGCGAGGCGCACGCCTTCCGCGGTGATCTCCGCGACCGGCGTACCGGTACGGATCTGTATCCCAAGGTCTTCAAGCAGCCGCCGCGTGGCTGTCGAGATGCGCTCCGGAAGTCCGGGCAGAATGCGGCCTGCCGCTTCGATCAGCAGAATACGAATGTCCCGCTCGGGATCGATGCGATCGAGTCCATAGGCCACGACCTCGCGCGTGGTGCGGTGGAGCTCGGCGGCGAGCTCGGTTCCGGTAGCGCCCGCACCTACTATTGCAATGTGCAACTGTCCCGGGCGCACCGGCTCTTCCTGGGCGTGCGCACGGATACAGGCATTCACGACGCGCCGATTGAAGCGCGCGGCCTGTACGGGCGTTTCCAGAGGGACGGCATGCGGCGTGACACCGGGAGTGCCGAAGTCGTTGGTGATGCTGCCGATCGCAATTACCAGAGTATCGTAGGGTATCGTGCGCTCGGGCGTGATCGGGCGTCCTTCGTCGTCGAATGTCGCGGCCAGCCGAACTTCTTTGCTCTCGCGATCGAGGCCGATCATCTCGCCGAAGCGGTAGCGGAAGCCGTGCCAATGCGCCTGCGCGAGATAGTCGAGCTCATGCTCGCTCGCGTCCAGGCTGCCGGCGGCCACTGCATGCAGGAGCGGCTTCCACAGATGCACGCGCGAGCACTCCACAAGCGTAACGCGTGCGCGCCCGCGCCGTCCAAAGCGGTCGCCGAGCCACGTGGCGAGCTCAAGGCCTGCAGCTCCTCCCCCGACTATTACAATGCGGTGAAGCACTGCCGCTTCGAGCCTGTCGGGCAAGCGGTCGGTCATGGGGCGGTAGCCCTTCGCGTCATACTGGTGTCACAAAGGCAGATTACAGAAGAGGCGTCGGTTGTGACAGGCCTGCGCCCACGGATGTACTGGGCCAGGTGCTGGCGCCCGATGGAGGCCCGCCGAGAAACTCGGCGGGTTTTTTATTTTCTGCAAAAAATCTTCCTCGCCTCCGGCACAGCTACTCTGTGATACCCCGCCTTTCAGGGAGCTGCAGGAATGCGCATCGTGTTCATGGGCACGCCGGATTTTGCCGTACCGACGCTGCTTGAAGTTGCGCAGCGGCATGACATTACAGCGGTGTACACGCGTCCGGCAAAGCCCGCCGGACGGCGCGGCATGGCGCCTCTGCCAAGTCCCATCGAACGCTCGGCCGCATCCCTCGGCTTGCGCATTCTGACGCCGGTGAGTTTGCGAAACACAGAAGCTGAACAGGTCGGGCGCGCGCACGCCGCCGACGCCGCGGTCGTTGTCGCTTACGGGTTGATCCTCCCGAAATCCATTTTGCACTCGTTTCCGCTCGGCGCATTCAATGTGCACGCCTCGCTGCTGCCGCGCTGGCGGGGCGCGGCACCGATCCAGCGCGCGATCATGGCCGGGGATCGCGAGAGCGGCATCAGCATCATGCAAATGGCGGAGGGGCTCGACACCGGACCCGTTGCCATGGCCGAGCGCGTACACATCGAGCCGGATGCGACTGCCGGGGACCTGCACGATGTCCTCGCTCGCCTCGGCGCCGATCTGATGGTTCGCGCGCTCTCTGCGCTCGAGCGCGGGTCGCTCACGTTGAGCGCTCAGCCCGACACGGGCATTACCTATGCGCCGAAGATCGAAAAAAGCGAGACCCACATTGACTGGACCCGTCCATCGCAGGAAGTGCATAATCGCATTCGCGGCCTCTCGCCCTTTCCCGGCGCATGGTTTGCTCTCGGCGGAGCCGACCGCATCAAGGTGTTGCGTTCCACCATGGCCGAAGGCTCCGCGCCTGCCGGCAGCGTTCTCGATAACCGGCTGACCATCGCCTGCGGGCGCGGCGCCGTACGCATTCTCGAGCTGCAGCGCGCCGGCCGCGAAAAAATGAAAACAGAGGAATTCCTGCGCGGCACCCCGATTGCTGCGGGTACGGTCCTTCGTTAACTCGCGCCATGCCGCGTTACAAACTTGTTGTCGAGTATGACGGACGGCCGTTCGTCGGTTGGCAAATCCAGGAGAACGGACCCACGGTGCAAGGCTGTCTGGTAGAAGCGATCCGCGCCTTCTCCGGAGAGCAGGTGAGCGTGCAGGGCGCGGGCCGAACGGACGCCGGAGTGCATGCGCTCGGCCAGGTTTGCCACTTCGATCTGACACGAGACTGGGATGCAGACCGGGTGCGCGATGCGCTCAACGCGACCTTGCGCCCTGACCCCATTGCTGTGATTGCGGCGGAAAAGGTCGATGCACAGTTCGATGCGCGGTTTTCCGCAATCAAACGGCACTATCTGTACCGCATCATCAACCGGCGGGCCGATCTGACCCTCGACCGCGGCCGCGCGTGGCGCTTCGGCAAACCCCTCGATAGCGGTGCCATGCATACGGCTGCGCAGCGCCTCGTCGGTGTGCACGACTTCACGACCTTCCGGCATATCGACTGCCAGGCGAAATCACCCGTCAAGACACTCGATCAGCTCGATGTGCACCGAATCAAGGACGACATCCACATCACCGCCTCGGCACGCTCTTTCCTGCACACACAGGTCCGCTCCATGGTGGGTGCGCTCGCGCTCGTAGGCGAGGGCAAGTGGACGGCGCAGGATGTTTCAGTGGCGCTGGAGAAAAGAGATCGCAGCGCCTGCGCGCCTGTGGCGCCTCCCGATGGGCTTTATCTGCTTCGCGTCGATTATCCGCAGGATTAGGCTACTGCGGGCGCGTTTTCAGTCAAACAGGGCCACGGCCCGTGTCCATCCGGCAGAGCCTGCCTTTACCTTGTGGGGAAAGCACGCGACTGTGAATCCGTGCGACGGAAGCTTTTCGAGATTACAGAGCTTTTCCATGTGACAATAAGGAATCTCACGTCCCGCCTTATGCCCCTCCCAAATAATCGATGCGTCGCGCGTCTTGAGCCAGCGCTCGCGCGTGTGTGCAAAGGGTGCATCCCATCCCCATGCGTCGATGCCGGCGACGCGAACGCCCCGCGAAGTAAGATAGAGGGTCCCCTCCCGCCCCATGCCACAGCCCGCCGTTAGATATTCGTCCGTGCCGATGCAGCGGCTCGCGCGCGTGTTGACGAGCACGATGTCA
>DATCJI010000236.1:0-6477 GCA_036562835.1 Xanthobacteraceae bacterium
GCGTATGGTTGCTTCGGCCCTTTGTTGCGCTGTGGTGGCCTGCGCGGCACCGGTCGCTGCGACGGTGCTCATAGGCAATGACCCAGGCGGCCCGGTCGGCGGCTATATGCAAAGATATGCGTCCATTCGCGACTCAGGCGAGGACGTCGTGGTCAATGGCGAATGCCTGTCGGCGTGCACCTTGGTGCTGGCGCTCGTTCCACGCGAGCGTATTTGTCTCACGCGCAACGCGGTATTCGGATTCCATGCCGCAATGGCGCAAACCGAGTGGCGCCATCCCGGTGCAGGGAGCGCCGCCACGCGCGCACTGTGGGAGCTTTATCCCGAGCCGGTGCGCAAATTGATCGCCCAGAAGGGCGGGCTTTCAGAGAGGATGATCTATCTGACCGCGAGCGAACTCGCGAAGAACTTTCCGCTTTGCACGCTCGCGCCACCTCGCTGACGCACTACTCTACGCGAGTTCGATTCAGCCCTGCTGGCGCAGGAGCGGCTCGTTGATCGGGACGATGGTCTTGCCGATGGGCCAGAGCGCAATGCCGGCGAGCTTCAGGTGCGCCCACGAAAAGGGAATACCGATGATGGTAATGGCCAGCAGAATGGCTGTGAGCAGATGACCAAGCGCAAGCCACCAGCCGGCGAATACGAACCAAATGATGTTGCCCAAAAATCCGAGAGGCCCCGTGCCGACGTCCTCTCGCCCCGAATAGGCTGCACGCGATACCGCTTTTTGCCCGAAGGGCAAGAGCGTGTACGCCGCGATGTTCACGGCGGCCCAGGCCCACGGCAGGCCCACGATGGTCAGCGCCATGATGAGCGCCGCCACGACCCAGCCAGCCGCCATCCAGAAACCGCCAAACACGATCCAGAGCAGGTTGAACAAGAGGGACATCGCAGACATGCTTGGCTCCCGAGGTTCAGGGCCGCACTCCTCGGCGCGGGCGTAGCCCATGTAAGCACGCGTAATGCAGTTTGCTACTCGGGCGCGCAGCCCGGATGAGCGCAGGCGACCTCCGGGATTATCTCCCGCATTTCGCTGCGTTCATGCGAGCTACTGCCGCTTGTACAGGCCCATGATCGCAGCCTTGGCCAAGGTGCTGAAATTCAGCTGAAATCCGATCACTGCGGCAGAGGTGTCTGCCGTAACCTCGAGCTTGTCCTTGTTCACGGCAAACACCGTGAACAAGTAGCGGTGCGGGTGATCGCCCGCAGGCGGACAGGGGCCCCCATACCCCGGAGCGCCGAAATCGGTGCGGGTCTGGAGTGCGCCGGCCGGCAGACGGCCAGCTTTTGCGTTGCCCGCATCGAGCGGAAGCTCGGTTACATTTGGCGGAATGTTCACCACCAGCCAGTGCCAGAAGCCGCTGCCGGTCGGCGCATCGGGATCGAAGCAGGTTACGGCGAAGCTTTTGGCGCCTGCCGGGGCACCGGACCAGGCGAGATGCGGCGATTTGTTGCCGCCGGCGCAGCCAAAACCGAAGTCGGCGGACAGGATGTGATCGCTGCCCAGATAGTCCCCATCCTTAAAGCTGTTGCTCGTGATCGCGAATGCCATGCGCCTCTCCGTCTTGTGTGGGCCGAAGCTAATCCGGCCGAAGATTCGGCAGAGGAATAGATGTACCATCCCGGTGTTGTGCAATTCGATACCAACTAAGGAGGAGACATCCATGCCTGCAGCGATAATGCGCCGCGTATTGTTCGGCGCTTTCACGTTGACCTGCATGCTTACGGCAGCAGGGCTGGCCCGTGCGGAAGTCGTCAATCTCAAGGCCAGCATGGACGCCAAAAGCGAAGTGCCGCCGAATTCAAGCCCGGCAACCGGCACGGTGACAGCGACCTACGATACGAGCAGCAAAAAGTTGTCCTGGAAGGGCAACTATTCCGGACTCAGTGGGCCGGCGACCGCGGCGCACTTTCATTCCGGCGAGTCCGGCAAGAATGGCCCGATCGTGGTGCCGATCACGCCCGCAACGAGTCCATTCGAGGGCTCGGCTACGCTCACCGACCCTCAGGCAGACGAGCTGCTCGCCGGAAAATGGTATGTGAACGTGCACACGGAGGCCAACAAGGGCGGCGAAATCCGCGGTCAGGTGACCAAATAAACGTCAGGCGCAATCGCAAAGCGTATTGCCCCGAAGGCAACCTGATCAACGAACACGGCGGAATAGGTAATGCTATTCCGCCCTGACCGTTAACGCTCGCTGTCGCCGCCCTCCAGGGGTGTAACTTCAACGTCGTTGACCGGCCAGACCGCAAGGACCTCGCAAGCAACGCCAATAACGACGAGAACTGCGCCGGCAATCACAAAGACGCGAATCTTTTCCGGTGTGGCGAATTGGGAGCTGAGGAACGGCAGGTAAAGACCGACCAGAATACCTGCTCCCGTAAGCACGATACCGGCGATGAGGATCCATTCCATGGATGGCGCACCCTTTCAGGCAGGATCAGCACAGCGTTCCGCATATCGGAGAATGCCTGCGTAACACAGGCGAGGTTATTTTCGTAGCCATAAGCTTTGTCCGCCCGCGCCTTCCACTCGGCCTCGCATTGTCGAACTTTTCTTCCCGAAAGCCTATTTGTATGCCGCATAAAGTTATCTGGCGGGAACGAACGTGTGGCTTCTGAACCGGCTCTGGCAGCCCATCAGCGATATTTTGTTTGCCGACCGCTCCGGCGGAACCGCGGACGAGGCCCGCAGGCGCGCACAGATCACTGCTCCGGTGATTTGGCTTCTCGGGAAGACCGGCGCAGGAAAGACGGCCATCATTGCCGCGCTCAGCGGCGACCCGCGCGCCCAGGTGGGGGAAGGCTTCGAGCCCTGCACCCGTACCGCATCTTTCTACGACCTGCCGCCCGAGGCGCCTTTGCTTCGCTTTCTCGACACACGAGGCATAGGAGAGGCAAACTACGATCCTGCCAATGATCTTGCCTGGTCCGAGCAGCAGTCGCATCTCGTCCTGGTCGCGATGCAGGTTGCCGATCCGGTTCAGGATGCGATCCTGCATGCGCTGCGAGACGCGCGCCGGCGCCACCCGCACTGGCCAGTGGTGGTTGCTCAGACCGGACTGCACCGCCTTTATCCCCCGGGCGCAAGTCACGTGCAGCCATATCCTTTTGCTGGCGACTTTCAGGACGAGGTCGACCCCAAAGTGCCCCATGGCCTGCGTCAAGCGATTGCGTATCAGCGCCGATTATTTGATGGGTTGCCGGGACCGGCTCCTCGCTTTGTGCCTGTTGATTTTACAGCGCCTGAAGACGGGCTCGTGCCGCACGAGTACGGCCTGGAAATGTTCTGGCATGTACTCGAGGACATCGGCCCCAATGCGTTCATCGCTTTGCACCATGCACGCGCCGATGCGGAGAGCGATGCCATACGGGCGAAAGCCCGCCCGCTCATTTACGGCTACGCCGCGGTCGCTGCCGGGGCAGGCGCCCTGCCGGTGCCCCTCGTGGGAATTGGCGGGCTGGCCGGCATTCTCGCAATCACGCTTCGCAATCTGGCTGTTCGTTATGAAGTGCCGTGGACTCGGGGAACCTTCGCCCAATTCAGTGGAGCAGTCGGGGGAGCGGCGCTCGCCTGGTGGGGTGTTCGCTATGGTTTGCGCGAAATTCTGAAGCTCGTCCCGGTTCTCGGCACCGTCGCCGCGGGCGCACTGAACGCTGCAGCAGCCTTCGGTCTGACTGTGGGCGTCGGCGAGGCCGCCTGCGTGTGGCTTGGTTATCGGCGACGCGGGCTCAGCGCGCCCAGTGCCGAAGTTCGCCGCGCTTTTGCGGATGGGCTCGCCGCAGGTCTTCGCCAGGCCAAGCGCGAACAGAATCAGCGCGCAGGAGCGCCTGCATGAAACGCGGTGGGCTCTTTCGGCGCTACTGGCCGGAGGCGCTCCTGTTTGCGGCGGTGCTTCTGCCTTGGCTCTCGCTCCTCGCGCTCGGGATCGTTTGGCTGTGGCAGGGCGGACATGTCTGGGCGTGGGCAATCGCTGCAGCGGTGCTCAGCCTCTCGGCCTGGCCCCTCAAAACACTTGTGCGGCGGCGAGCCGACGAGGAGGCGCGCGTCGCATTGGGCGACATCGCCGAACCTTCAAAAAGCTGGGCCGGCGTCGAGCGCGAGGCCTGGAGCGATGTGCTCGCATTGGCAGATGCGACCGAGCCGTTCGCGTTTACAGAGCTCGAGCCGTTCTACTCCCGCGGCGTCGCTGTCGTTGAGGCCGTGGCGCGTCGATTTCATCCGCGTGCGCGTGAGGCGTGGGCGCAGTTCAGCTTGCCCGAGGTGCTGCTGCTCGTTGAGCGGCTTGCGCGCGACATTCGACGCGAAGCCATGCGCCACATCCCCGGATTACTTGTCAGGAAACTCAGGCTCAGCCATCTGCTCTGGGCGCAGCAGCAAACGGAGCAATACGGAGAAGCCGCGCAGACGGGCTGGCACGTCGGGTTCGGGCTATGGCGCGCCGCGCGCGTGCTGCTGCACCCGATCCAGGCGGCCGGACAGGAAACCAGCGGGTTCTTTGTCGAGAAGACGGCAACCGTGTTGTCATATCGCCTCCGCGCCTATGGCACGCGCCTTTTTCTGCTTGAGGTTGGACGCGCTGCCATCGACCTCTATTCGGGCCGGCTCGCATTATCCGCGGAGGAAATCCGCGCCGCGCGCGCGGAGGAAACAAGCGCTACGGCGGAGCCGGCCGGGCCGGTGCGCATCGTGCTGGTCGGGCAAGTCAACGCGGGCAAGTCGAGCTTGCTGAATGCGCTTGCACACGAAGTGCGTTCCGCAGTCGGACCGTTACCGACGACATCAAGCGCCGCAGAATATCGTCTGGATATCGAGGGACGTCCGTCCGTCACCGTCGTCGACATGCCAGGTCTTGGGGATACTGCAGACCCGGCGCCGGACCTGCTCGCACAGGCAGCGCGCGCAGACCTGGTCCTGTGGGTTGCCTCAGCGACGCAACCCGCCCGGGCAATCGATCGCCAAGCCCTTGATGCATTCCGCGCCTGGGCGCAGGCGCAGCTTGCGCGTCGCCCGCCGCCGGTCATCCTCGCGCTTACGCATGTGGATGAGCTGCGCCCCGCCACTGAATGGGCGCCGCCCTACGATATCTCCGGACCGAAACGACCAAAGGCGCGGGCAATCCGAGCCGCAATGGACGCGGTCGCTCGCGTCCTTGATCTGCGCCTCGACGCAATTGTGCCGGTGGCAATCCCGCCCGGACAGACTCCCTACAACATCGATGCTGTATGGGCACGCCTTGCCGTAGAGCTCGACGAGGCGAGACTCGTCCAGCTGGACCGGCTTCGCTTTGGTCAACGCGGACTGCGGCTGGGCGAGCTTGCCGAGCAGCTTGGCAATGCAGGGCGGCTGATTATCAGGGGCTTGATTGAGGGCCGATGAAACGGAGCTGCCGCCTTACATTTGTTTGATTCAGCAGTATGAGACTGGTGGTCTGCATGGCAGGGGGTCTGCCCCGCAAACCTTCTCTCGGTCCTCAGGTTAGCTTGCAACACGACATCTTTGATAAGCAAGAACCAGAAGACGTTCCGGGACGCGTCGGTCGCGGAGCACTACGCCGATATGACGGCGCTGTTTCCGCCGGAACTACGCGCGCTCGAGAAACTCCGGGATGTGGTGAGGGGACGGCCCATCATGGACATTGGCGTCGGCACCGGCCGAACAACGCCAAAGCTGCTCGAGCTAAGCACGGATTATGTCGGCATCGACTATTCGCCCGAAATGATCGCTACATGCCGAATTCGGTTCCCTGGCATTAGATTTGCAGTCGGGGATGCTCGCCGCCTCGATAACTATGACACGGCCCACTTCGCTTTGCTCATGTTTTCGTTGAACGGCATTGATTATATGCGGCACTCAGACCGACTTGTAATTTTGAGAGAATGCCATCGTTTGCTTGATGACGGCGGAGTTTTCCTGTTTTCAAGCCACAACGAGCTATGGGACATGCGAGCAGGCAGACCGCTCGCGCATCGCACCTTGGGTCGGGTCAAGGACGGTGTGCGCCAGCTTCTCTATGCTGGGCGGCTCGCCCCGATGCGAGACGGACCAGCTGGGCACAGCTACCGATGTGATGAAGTATTTGGCGGCAAGCAAACCTTGATCACCTACTACATCACGCCGGAAGCTCAGATCGAGCAGTTGCTTTCGGCAGGATTTGTCTGCAATGAGATATTCAGCCCGAATGGCGATGAATTGCGGCCCGGAATACGCGAGACAAGTCCCAGCCCATGGCTTTACTATCTTGCTCGCAAAAGCAGCCGGGCAGTGTGAAGTGCTATTGAATTTCGGCAAATATGGGTTTCGCGCAGCCAATGTATTCAGCATCGCAATGGCACCCTCGACCGAAGCGCTAGCTGACCAGGCAGTACCTTGATCTTTCTCACAGGCGATGTGCACAACGATTTAGGGCCGAATCTCGGGAAAGTTCACAACTGCATCAATGAAATCACGGCGTCGCTTCAGTACGCCAGATTGGC
>DATCJI010000237.1:0-10088 GCA_036562835.1 Xanthobacteraceae bacterium
AGCGCGTGCATATCGCATTCGCCTTTCCAGGCTCGTCGCAACCGACCCTGAGTGCTGCGGTTACCGCCAGGCGGGGGCGGCGCCGGTAGATGCAGATCAAAGGCAATGGGTTCTGACATGAGCGCTCCGTGAGGGGGGGCAAATCAGACGCGCACAGCTTAAACTGAACTTCGTCATTTGGCGAAATGGGCAGCACGGGGGCTATACTGAAATCGGTCTCCACCCCCACGCATTGATTGGTCGACATCAGCAGGGGCAGAGGATTGCGACGGGCCGCCCCTCCATTCAGGCAGCGGTTGGCGTGGCATGCTTCTCTGCCCACGCAAGCGCCCGCTTGATCATCTCCGCCTTGACTGCCGGATCATGCACCTTGTCCATCAACGGGCCGACCTTCTCGCGGAACTCATCGAGCGCCGCACGAAAGCTTTCCTCGGTGTATTCGTTCTCAGTCGGCATTAAATTCCTTTAAAGCGCGCCGCCTTCGCGGCTCGGCAGCGCAGCGAACCTGCTCTTGCTGGAAGCGCGGCCGAGGCGGGCCAGAAGTCTGCGAGGAGCCTCGCCCCGGCCATTTGCCACTGGCACCGCGTCAACGGAGAGCTGGCGCCTAGTGGGCTATGAGATAACCGGCCGGACTAGTGCTCTGTTCCTAGGTTCCGCGGCTGCCGTACGCCCAGGCTCCTGAACTCAGCACGCCACGCGCGCCGCTGTTTCGACGGGGCCATGGGGATTTTGCTGCTCGTTAGCACAGAAACTTTCCCCACCCACAGCCTTCTACGGGCCATTACGCGCCGTGTCATACGGAGTAGCCGCTCGGCTCACACGGGTGGCTGTCATTGTTCCGGCGGCCAGACGACGGCGCACGCAGTAGTGGCCACGCCCACCTTCCCGTTAACCAATTCGTAACAATTCGCAATTTACCTTTTGACAAACTTATGCGGGAGCGCCGTGCATGCTATCGCACATTATTAGCGAGGTGTTGCTGTACTGCTGTCTAGCCGCTTGGGTGACGGGGATAGTTATCGCGGCCGCGAACTTGATGAGCTAACTAACGGCTTCCCGCCCGGTCACCATCCGGTCACCATCCGGTCACCACCCAGGGTGACCGTTGTACCTAGCCGCCCTGTTAGGAGCCCTGTAGCTCCCGGCGGACGGATCGCTGTGCGCACACGCGGAGCAGTTCCGGTCGCAGGCAAACCGCTACCCAGTCGGTTCACGGCAGTCATTGCCAGCAAAGCCCGCAAAAAATAACCGGTTGAGGAAAATTGCAACGCTATTGGTGGCAATGAGGCCAAATGGTAATTTTGTCGTGTGGGACGGCAGGATGGCGCCTGCCCCATAGCCTAGCCACTCGCTCAAGGGCCGGGCTCTGAGAGGGTACCGAGCGGAATTCCTTGTAGGAAACCGAGCGATGCCCCGTAGCCGTAATCGATTCAAACTCTCCGAAGTTGCGCGCCTGCTTAAATCCGCCAAGCTCGCCGGCGCCATCAAGGCGCACGTCACTGTCGGCGACATCACCATGGATGTCGATCTGAACGCCGCCACCCGGTAACGAGGCGTGTGCCCCTTGCGACGCGGCTAATCCGTGGGATGAAATCTATGCGAAAGACCAAAAGCGGTCTTCCTAGGCACTGCGGCTGGAACACCGATCACCACGGCAAGCGGCGCGTTCGCTTCCGCAAGGGCGGCTTTTCAATCTATCTGACCGGCATCCCCTGGTCAGAAGATTTTATGCGCCAGTACGCGGCCGCGCTCGAAAGCGTCATGGGGCAGGAGACCAATATCGGCGCAACGCGGACGATTGCCGGCAGTGTCAATGCACTGGTTGCCGCCTATCTCGATTGCTCGCCGAAATCTACTTCGCCTTTCAAGACGGCTGCACCCGAAACGCAACGGACGCGCCGTAACATTCTTGAAAACTTCCGTGAGAGGCACGGCGACAAACCGCTATTCCGTCTCAACAACCGGGGCGAGCGCGCGATGCTGTTAACGCGCGAGCATGTGCAGCGGATTGTCAACGAGAAAATCTCAACACCGTTTGCGCAACGCAATTTTTTGAACACGCTGCGGGCGATGTTCAAGTGGGCAATGAAGGAGGGGCGTATCCCCGACGATCCGACACTTGGCGTCACCCGTGAGATGGTGAAAACGACAGGTTACAAAACATTTTCGGAAGACCATATCGCGCGGTTCGAGGCAGTACATGCGATTGGCACAAAGGGGCGGCTGGCCTTTGCCTTGCTTCTTTACACCGGACTGCGCCGCAGCGACGTTGTGAAGATAGGGCGGCGGCATATTCAGAATGATCTGCTTATTGTCGAACAAGGCAAGACGGATGGTGGCGAGAGGCCTATCTCGAAATCCCAGTGCATCCTAAGTTGCGAGAGATCATCGACGCGACGCCCACAATTGGGGTGAAGTCCTTCTTGGTGACACATCTTGGCAAGCCGTACACGGCGGCCGGGTTCGGCAATTGGTTTCGCGAGCTATGCGACGAAGCCGACTGTGCCGAAGTTTCAGCGCACGGGTTGCGCAAGGCATGCGCGCGGCGGCTCGCCGAAATCGGCTGCAGTGCAAATCAGATTGCAGCGATCACTGGCCATGCGACGCTCACCGAGGTGCAACGCTACACGAAGGCCGCCGACCGCAAGCGCATGGCCCGAGAGGCAATGCGGAAGCTCGTGGAGGGAGGATGGTGAACAAATATTTGTCCAACCTAGAAGCCCAAAATTGTCCAACCGAAGCTAAGTCTTTGAAATTTAAGGCCATGAAATCCCGGGTGGTGGGCCCGGGAGGACTCGAACCTCCAACCAGACCGTTATGAGCGGTCGGCTCTAACCATTGAGCTACGGGCCCGGCTGCAATCGCAGAGGCTCACATATACGCGGCGAGATACCGGGGCGCCACTCTGACTACGCACGCGATGTTACAGGGTTTCATAATCGAAACAGCCGCTTCGCGTTGCCGCTCGCAAGTTTGACCTTGTCCTCGTCAGAGAGGGGTAGCTCCTCGAGCCATTGCACGCCGGGCTTGTTTGGCACGAAGGGCCAATCGATTGAGAACAGGATACGATCGATACCCATTTCCATCATGCAGCACAGGAGCGCAGGCGTCGAAAAATTGCCGCTGGTCGTGATGTAGAAGTGCTCGCAGAAGGTATCGCGGAAGCTCAGCCGCTTGCCGCCCGGGCGCGCCAGCGCGTGCTCGATGCGCCACACCAGGAACGGAAGCGTCTCGCCCAGGTGGCCGAGCACGATCTTGAGCTTGGGGTAGGCGTCAAACAGTCCGCTAAGCACCAAGCGGATGGCATGGGTCGCCGTCTCCACCGTGTAGCCCCACCCCGCACGTATCACCATGGGGAAGTCCTTCACGTACTCTTTGTAGTAGGCGTCCATCACCGTGTGTAAAGGAACGGAGGGATGCAAATAGATCGGCACATCGAGCGCCTGCGCGCGTTCGAAGATCGGCCAAAACCGCCTATCGTCGAAAAAAAATCCATTCGCGAGGCCATGCAGCATTGCGCCCTTGAAGCCGAGCTTGGTCGTGCGCTCGAGCTCGTCGGCCGCCGCTTTCGGCTCGCTCGTAGGCAAGGCGGAAAAGGCGCCAAGGCGCCTGGGATTGGCGCTCACCACCGCGGCCAACCGATCATTCACGCGCCGCGTGAGCGCGACCGCATCTGCGCCGGTAAGCTTCTGGGTGGAAGGCGCCCCATGGGACAGAACCTGCAGATCGACGCCTGCCTCATCCATTTCGCGCAGGCGCAGCGCGCCCAGATCACAGAGCCGCTCAATCAGCTTCGGATCGCTGACGCGATCGACCCCCTCGTAAGTGTCGGCCAGCTCGCCGTCCCAGTAATGCTCCTCGAGCGCAATGACTTCGCAATGTGGTTTTTTAAGCATTCCCCTCTTCCCCAAATCAGATTGACGCCGGGATTTTTACGCGCCAAAGTCGGGCGCGTCTGCCTGGAACGCAGTTGCCTGCTTGGGTGTTAAGCATTCGATGTACAGGGATTCCGGCAGCCACGCACGTCGCGCAACCCAGCCTTGCTCTGGCGCGCTGGTAGGGATCGCGTCCGAGAGCCATGTAGGGCGCACGCGACGCGACTCAAAGAGCGGGGCAGCCATGGCCCATCTCCTCGACTGGCATCGAT
This sequence comes from Xanthobacteraceae bacterium, assembly GCA_036562835.1. Classification (GTDB taxonomy): domain Bacteria; phylum Pseudomonadota; class Alphaproteobacteria; order Rhizobiales; family Xanthobacteraceae; genus VAZQ01. The sequence goes on from DATCJI010000237.1 coordinate 4,148, forward strand.
TGCAGCGCGCCAATACCGTCCTGATGCTGGGGATGCTTTGGGGCGGCCTTGCCGCGTGCGTGCTCGGCGCACTGGCCTATGATCTAACCCTCTGGCTCGGCCGCTGACGGCTGTTGCGGCCCCAAGGGCAAGAGCATCCTCCAATCGACAGCAAGCCTTAAGCTGCGGTACCTGCCTGCCGCCAATATGATAGCATGATCGGCAAGCGCTCACGTCGAGCGCGCGAGCTTTGGGAGTCTTTGACATGTCGACGAGCACGAACGATGCCGGCCAACTGCAGCGCGCGTTCACCCAGTCGATTCGCGCACACTGGAAGCTGTTTTTGGTCGAAGGCATCATACTCGTGCTGCTCGGCTTGCTTGCCATCGTGATTCCGCCATTGGCGACCCTCGGAGTCACTATTGTGCTTGGCTGGGTGTTCCTCTTCAGCGGCGTTGCGGGACTGATCACCACGTTCGGGGCGCGGCAGGCGCCTGGCTTCTGGTGGTCTCTCCTGTCCGCCATCCTCGCCATCGCCGCCGGCGTGGTGTTGCTGATATCCCCGGTCAGGGGCGCCATCTCGCTTACCTTCCTGCTGATCGCCTTCTTCGTGATCGAGGGCGTGATAACCATCATGTATGCGCTCGAGCACAGGCGCGAGTTGACCGGGCAATGGGGCTGGATGCTGTTTAGCGGGATCGTCGATCTCGTTCTCGCCGTGCTCATTTTTGCAGGCCTTCCTGGGTCGGCCGCCTGGGCTTTGGGACTGCTGGTCGGCATCAATATGCTGTTCGGCGGATCCGCGATGATCGCCATGGCCATGCACGCGCGCAGCAGCGATCCCGGCCTGCCGGAGCAGGCTTGAGTGAAACAGCTCGTATGATGCTGACCCGCCCTCGACGCCATGGCCGGACTTAACACCGCAACCCGGGCTTACCTGATTTGCGGCACTCCTGAAGTGCAGACCTCGGGCCAGCCCGAGATCTGATGCCATCCCGCTCTTTAACACGTGGATGCGCGGGAGAAGTCCCGCGCACAACGCCAATGCTGCATCAATGAAAGGCCGCTCTTTCGAGTGGATGGCGCGCATCGGCTATGTCACGCGGGGAACGGTATTCCTCGTCCTTGGCGCGGTCACCATGCTGGCTGCTTTCGGATCGTTGCGCAGGCCGGCCGAGCCGAAAGACGTGCTGCACACACTGCTCTCGCACGCGCTTGGCGGACTGGCCGTTGCTGCAATCTCAGCTGGCCTCCTCTGCTTTGCGGTGTGGAGAATTGTGCAGGCGTTGCTCGACGCCGACCGCTGTGGGAGCGATCTCAAAGGGCTGGCACGGCGCGGTGTCTTTTTTATTCAGGGCTTATTCTACGTGGCCCTCGCCGGAATTCCGGCAACCATGTTGCTCGGAACGCGCCCGAGCAGCGATCAGGCGGTGCGCGATTGGACGGGGTGGCTCCTGCAATGGCCTTTCGGACGGTGGGTGCTCGCGCTGACCGGAGTAATTGTGATCGTGAGCGCTGTCGCCACCGGAATTAACGGCATTCGCGCCCACTTCAAGCGGCGGCTTGCCGTCAGGGGCGGCGAGCGCACGATCATTACGGCGCTCGGCCAATTCGGGTTCGTGGCGAGGGCAATCGTATACGCTGCCGTTGGAGCGTTTCTGCTCATGGCCGCGCTGCACGCCGATCCGGGAGAGGCGAGGGGAGTAGCCGGCACTCTGCGGGCGATTCAACAAGAATCGTTTGGAAGCATCTGGCTCGCGCTCGCCGCGGCGGGATTTCTTGCGTTCGGCTGCTATAGCATTGCGGAAGGCGCCTGGCGTCGCGTCGAGGCGCCAACCGTGCATCAGGCAGCGGTCAGGGCGGGAGTGAAAAGGTAGGGAGTAGCGTGAGGACCAGAGCTCTGATCGGTGGGGCCACCTTTTGTGTGCTCTTTCTGAGCTGGTACGCGGCGACGGATCTGTTCCAGCTGCTTGATCGTCACCGTTTTCCAAGTCCAACCGATGTGCTCGTTGCCGCTTTGCAAATCATCAACCGTGGATATGCAGGCGGGACGCTCATCACGCAATGTTTGTACAGCTTGCGACTCGTCGTGCTGGGATTCTTTTTCGCGGTTTTGACCGGCGTGCCCTTGGGGATTGCCATGGGCCTGAGCCGTCGTTTCGAGGCCTTCATCAATCCGGCCTTTCTGCTCATCCGCCCCATTCCGCCGCTTGCCTGGATTCCCCTTGCGATCGTTTGGCTCGGCCTTGGCGATAGCGCGAAAATTCTGGTGATCTGGTTTGCCGCATTCGTGCCTGCGGTCATCAACGCTTATTCCGGTATCCGCAACATCGATGCGACGCTGATTGCGGCCGCACGCGTGCATGGTGCTTCTTCGCAAGTGGTCGTGCGCGACGTGTTGATCCCAGGTGCCCTGCCCATGATCTTTACCGGCCTGCGGCTGTCGCTGCAGGCCTCCTGGACCACGCTCGTCGCGGCCGAGCTGGTAGGAGCGCTGTTTGGCATCGGCAGGGTTCTAATCATCGCCTACCGGGACATTTACCCGGCGATGATCGCCGTAGCCATGATTTCGGTCGCAGTTTTGGGGGCGCTGACGACCAAGGTCCTGTCCATCGTGGAAGAGCGCGTGATCCGATGGCGGCACACCTGAGCAGCCGGCAAGCGAGGCATGAGCTTGCTTTGCTCTCGCTCGCCGGCACAGTTGTTTTTTTCGGACTATGGCAAGGCGTTGCGCTCTCGGGGCTCGTTTCAAACTATGTTCTGCCCTCGCCCGTCGAAGTGATCACGGCCGGCCTCGCCATGCTCGTCGAGCCGTTTGCGGGAAACACCCTTCAGGGACATGTGCTTGCCAGTCTGGGACGCTGGGCAGCCGGATTCGCGCTCGCTGCCGCGCTTGGCATCCCGCTTGGCCTTGGGATGGGGCACTGGCGCGTGCTGGATGCGATCGTGTCGCCCGTTTTCGAAGCTTACCGCTACATCGCACCGCTCGCCTGGGTGCCCTTTGCAGCGCTCTGGTTCGGCACCGGCATAGGCGGGCCGATCATGGTGATCTTCACCGGCGCCTTTGCACCATGCCTTGTCAATGCGTATCGCGGAGCGCGTCAGGTCGAACGGCATTTGACGGAGGCGGCGCGCACGCTCGGTGCGGGAGGCGCGCGCGTTCTGCTGGAAGTCTTGCTGCCCGGCGCAGTGCCCTCGGTTATTTCCGGGCTGCGTGTGGCAGCGGGGCTCGGCTGGCAATCGCTGATCGGGGCCGAGCTCATCGTCGTATCCTCGGGTATCGGCTACGTTCTGGTGCAAGGGCAGAGCAATCTCGCGCCTGAAATCGTCATGGCAGCCATGCTCGCGGTCGGCCTGACCGGGCTGCTCATCGATGTTGCGCTCCGCGCGACAGAATCGCGCATCAAACGGCGCTGGGGTCAACCTGCATGAATGGCGCGAAGGATCGCGTGAACGTCGTATGAGCGACATTGAGTTTGCGGGCATCAGCAAGACATTCCCGCGCGGTCGCTCGGAGTTCACGGCGCTCGACAACGTGAGCCTGAAAATTCCAGACAAGGAATTCGTAGCCATCGTCGGCCCTTCTGGCTGCGGCAAGACGACGTTGTTGCGCATGGTGGCCGGCCTCGAGACGCCCTCGTCCGGAGTGGTGCGGGTCGGTGGTCGTCCAGTGCACGGGCCCGGAGCGGACCGCGCGGTGGTCTTTCAGCAGTTTGCATTGTTTCCGTGGAAGACCGTGCGTGAGAACATTGCCTTTGGTCTGAAATGCAAGGGAATGTCACGGGCGGACCGCGAAAAGCTGGCGCTTCGTTATGTCGAGATAATGGGGCTCACCGGGACGGAGGACAATTATCCGCATCAACTGTCGGGCGGCATGCAGCAACGGGTCGCTATCGCCCGTTCCTATGCGATCGAGCCCGAGGTGTTGCTTATGGACGAGCCCTTCGGCTCACTCGATGCACAGACTCGCATCCTGATGCAGGAGGAGTTGATCCGCATCTCGCGCGTCAATCCGCGCACGGTTCTGTTCATTACCCACGCGGTCGAGGAGGCCCTTTATCTGGCGGATCGCGTGGTTGTGCTTGCTCGCAACCCCGGTCGGATCGTAGAGATCATGGACACGCGGCCGACCAGGGAGGCGGAGGGCTGGGACAGGCTCGCCAGCGAGGAAACAATGGAAATGCCCGGCTTTGGCCACCTGCGCGCGCAGATCTGGCGCCTGCTGCGCCGGGAAATGCAGGCACCGTCTCGTGAGAAAGAAAAAACCTGAACGGAGGAAACATGCTCATGCGAAAAATGATCTTTGGCTCCATTCTTGCGCTCGTCGCCGCTTTGCCGGCGGGTCTCAAGGCCCAGCAGCTCACGTCCATCGGCGTGAGCTATCAGCCCGCTGTGTACTGGGCACTGCCTTATTATCTGGCTAGCGAGAAGGGCTGGTGGAAGGAAGCTGGTCTGGACCCGCAATTCAGCACGTTTCCTTCCGGCGCGCCACAGATGGCGGCCGCGGCATCGAAGTCGTGGGACGTCGGAGGTGCAGGCTCGGCGCCCGCAACCTTGGGCGCGCAGCGCTTCGATATCCTGACAATCGGCATCACCAATGATGAGTCCGTCGGTAACGCGCTGATGGCGCGCAAGAACGAGGCGGACGGGATCAAAAACAATCCGGCTTCGCTCAAAGGCAAGCAGCTGCTGCTCACGACGAACTCGACGGGCGAATATGCAGCGCTCGCGTGCCTTGCGAAATGGGGCCTTGGCGCAAAGGACATGCAGCTTGTGAACTTGAACCAGCAGGAAATCATCTCGGCATTTGCGACAGGTACGGGCGCCCTCGCCGGTGTTTGGGCGCCGAACATCTACACGCTCGAGGAACGCACTGGCGCCCAGCTCATCTGCTCCGGCAAAGAGGCCGCCGTGACCATTCCGGGAGCGCTGCTCGTGCGCCGCGCCTATGCGGATCAGAACCCCGAAAAGGTCGCGGCGTATCTCGCGGTCTACCTGCGGGCAATCGTCTGGGAGAAGGCGCACCGCGACGAAACCATCAAACTGATGAACGAATTCTATCGCAAAACGGGCGTGATGCTTCCCGAGAAATATTTGGCGCGCGAGATCGATACGCGCCCCACATTCACTTTGCCCGAGCAGCTCAAGCTGTTCGATCGCTCTGGCGGGACTGCGGAAGTCGACACCTGGTTCAGCAAGCTCGGTGAGTACCTCAAGAGCACGGGGACGCTGCAGGAAACCCCGGATCCGCGCCGCTTTGCCACCGAGGCTTATCTCAAGCGTGTCGCGAACGACCCCAAGCTCAAAGACTTTGCCGAAGGCAAGTAATGCAACAGCTAGCTTTTATTGGCCTGGGGACCATGGGAGCGCCCATGGCGCGCAACCTGCTCAAAGGCGGCTTTGCGCTCCGCGTGTTCGATATCAACCCGAAAGCGTCGGAGGGGGTGGTCGCTGCAGGAGCGCAGGCAGCGGCATCTCCGGCTGAGGCTGCCCGAGGGGCAGACGCCGTCATTACGATGCTGCCCAACGGGCAGGATGTCGAAACGGCGCTTTTTGGCCCTGCTGGAGCGCTCGAGAGCATGCAGCCGGGCAGTCTTTTGATCGAAATGAGCACCATTGCTCCTTCCGTCACGGACCGCATCGCGGACCGGCTGAAAGGCCGCCGGATCGCCATGCTCGACGCGCCGGTTGGCCGCTCATCCCAGCATGCGGTGGAAGGCAAGCTCCTGATCATGGTGGGCGGCGATCAAGCGGACCTGCAGCGCGGTCGACCGATTTTGGAAAAACTTGGCGATACCATCGTGCACTGCGGGAAGACCGGCAGTGGAGCGCGGATGAAAGTGGTCAACAACTTCATGTCGGTTACCATCAACGTGACCACGGCCGAGGCCCTGCTGCTCGCCGAGGCAAGCGGACTTGATCCCGAGCTTGCTCGAAAAGTGATGCTGGGCACGGTCGCCGG
>DATCJI010000313.1:0-7399 GCA_036562835.1 Xanthobacteraceae bacterium
GGTCGATCGCATGCGCGGTGCCATCGCCCGCCGCCTTGTGCAGGCCAAAACAACGATCCCGCACTTCTATTTGACCATGGACATGGAGATCGGCCGGCTCATCGAAATGCGAGAATCCGTGAATGCACATGCTGCAAACGCGCCCTCTGAGCAGCCGGCATTCAAGATTTCGATGAACGATTTTTTCATCAAGGCCTGGGCAATGGCGCTCACGCGCATAAAGGACGCGAACGCGGTCTGGGCCGCGGACCGCATCCTGCGCTTTGGCCAATGCGACGTTGCGATTGCGGTGGCGCTGGAAGACGGATTGATCACGCCGGTTATCCGCCAGGCCGAGCGCAAGACCATTTCGGAAATTTCGCGCGAAGCCAGGGAACTCATCGCGCGTGCGCGCGCGCAAAAACTCGGACCCGACGAATATCAGGGCGGCACCTCGACCATCTCCAATCTGGGCATGCACGGTGTGCGCGAGTTTTCGGCCATTCTCAATCCGCCGCAGGCGACCATTCTGGCCATTGGCGCAGCGCGCCGTCAGGCGGTCGAGATGGAGGACGGCAGGGTGCGTTTTACCAGCATGCTCACGGTAACGCTCTCGTGCGATCATCGCGTCGTGGACGGAAAGCTTGGGGCGGACGTGCTCGCCGCATTCAAGGCCTTCGTTGAGCAGCCAGTGCGCATGTTGATTTGAGAAAAGGAGCTGTGGAGCGTGGCTGAGAAAACCGAGGTTCTCCTTATCGGTCCTGCGCGGCCGGTGATTGCAAAGGGACTCGCGCCTTTCAATGTGATCGAGTTCCCGCGCGGAGATCGCGCAAGCTTCTTCGCCAACGAGGCGCAGCGAGTGCGAAGCATTGCGGTGGCCGGTACCTCCGAGCGTCTGGACGGCCCGTTCATGGCGCGTTTTCCGCGCCTCGAGATCATTTCCAGCTTCGGCGTTGGTTATGATCACGTGGATGCCGCCTGGGCTGGCGCGCACGGCATCACCGTGACCAACACGCCCGATGTGCTCACCGAGGAAGTGGCCGACACCGCGCTCGGCCTTCTGTTGTGCACCGCGCGCGAGCTCCCGCAGGCGGAACGCTACGTGCGCGCGGGCAAGTGGGTAGAAAAGAATTACCCGCTTAGCCGCGCTACGCTGCGCAACCGCACCGTTGGCCTCGTCGGCATGGGACGCATCGGGCAAGCGATTGCGCGGCGGCTCGATGCGATGTTGGTGCCGGTGGCCTACCATTCGCGCAGACCGGTAGCGGGGCTGCCGTATCGCCATTATCCCGATCTGATCGGTATGGCGCGCGAGGTGGATGTGCTGCTGGTGATCACGCCGGGCGGAGCAGAGACCAAAAACCTCATCAATGCCGAAGTGCTCAAGGCGCTTGGTCCCGACGGCATTCTCATCAATATGGCGCGGGGCTCGGTGGTGGATGAGCCCGCACTCATCAAGGCGCTGCAGGACAAGACGATCCTGTCCGCCGGCCTCGATGTCTATGCGCGCGAGCCCCAGGTGCCCAAAGAGTTGATCACCATGGAAAATGTCGTGCTGTTTCCGCATCTCGGTTCGGCATCGGTCGCGACGCGCGAGAAAATGGACCAATTGGTCGTGGACAATCTTGTTGCCTGGGCAGCTGGCAAGCCGCCGCTTACTCCCGTACCTGAAACACCGTGGCCGCCGCGGAAGGCAGGCTGAAAGAAACTGTGCACGCCTCCAGTTGCGGCGTGCTAGCCTTGCTGCAGGCCGGTCGGAGGGGTGTTGCATGTCCCGTTGCGCATTACCGCTTCTCGTTTTCGGCGTGTGCATCGTGTGCGTGCCGGCTCGGGCGGCGACTGAGGCGGAGCAGGCCATGGTCGGCGCGTGGCAAATCTCGAATGCGGCCCGCGACAAGATCTGCCCACTCAGCTTTACGGTCGAGCGGGTCGAGCGAGGCCTGAAGGTTGAGCTCGATGGTGCGTGTGCCACCGCGTTTCCATCCATGAAGGACATCGTCGCCTGGTCGACGGGGAAAAACGATTCCGTACAGCTCATCGATTCGAAGGGCACCATTGTTCTCGATTTCAGCGAGGTCGAGACTCTCATGTACGAGGCCGAGCGCAAGGGAGAGGGCCTCTATTTCATGCAAACCCAGGCCGCGGTGAAATCGTCAACCGTGAGCGCCGATCAGCTGTTCGGCGACTGGACGCTGCTGCAGGAGTTCGAAAAGCCGTTGTGCAAGCTGACGTTGACCAATGCCCCGTCGGAAGGCGACACCTACAAACTCGCCATCAAGCCCGGCTGCACCGCCGCGATTGCCAATTTGGGTCTTTCCACATGGCGGCTCGCCGATAACGAGCTCCTGCTCACCGGTCGCGGCGGCACCTGGCGCTTTTCCGAAAGCGATGTCTCGATCTGGGAGCGCGTGCCCCCGAGCACCGACCCGATGCTGCTCATGCGGCAGTAGCGTCATGCGCGGACTTATTCCGCGCATCCACGTCTTTGTCTGAACGTGAAAACAAGTCGCGGATGGCCGGGACAAGCCCGGCCATAACGGCGTATGCTGCTGCTAAGCGCCCCCTCAAATTTGGGCAGGGAGGAATTCGCATATGACCTCGACCTTCCCTTCCGGGAGCCGCCGCGCGTTTCTGCAATGGCTTGCCGCCTCGCCTCTGGTGGGCGCGGGCGCGATAGAGGCCGGAGCGACGGAGGCGCCCTCCAAACTGCCGGACCCGATGATCTGGACACCGGCGGAGCGCGAAGTGATCAAGAGCGCGAAGGAGGCGATCAATGTGTTCGACTTCGAGCCGGTTGCACGCAAGAACGTGCCTCCGGCGCATTTCGGCTACATGGCGTCAGGCATCGACGATGAGGTGACGCTGCGCGCGAACCGTGAGGGCTTTCTGAAATTTCAGCTTAAACCGCGCCGCCTCAACGACGTTTCCAAGGTCGATATGAGTGTCGAGCTGTTCGGCACTCGATACGCCTCGCCGATATTCGTATGCCCGGTGGGGGCCAATCAGTTCTTTCATCCGGATGGCGAGCTCGCCGTCGCCAAAGCGGCCCGCGCCGGCGATCATTTGCAGATTCTCTCCACCTCGTCGAACTATGCAGTCGAGCAAGTGAGCAGCGCCCGCGGCGCTCCGGTGTGGTTCCAGCTTTACGCCTCGCCCAAGTGGGAGGTTGCGGCGGCGCTGATCAAGCGCGCGGAGGCGGCCGGCTGTCCCGTGCTTGCCGTGACGGTCGATCGCGTCGCCGGTCGCAACCAGGAAACGCTGTTTCGTCTCATGCGCGAAGACACGCGCGACTGCTCCGGTTGCCATGACCGCAGCAGCTTCGCCAAACGCGCGCAGCGCCGGCACAATTACGACGGCATCGACCTGTCCGCCATTACCGGGAATGGCGAGTCCAGCAACTTGTCATGGGACACCGTCAAGCGCATGCGCGATATCACCAAAATGAAAATCGTGCTCAAGGGCATCGTCACCGCCGAGGACGCCGAGCTGGCGGTGCAGAACGGCCTGGACGGCATCATTGTGTCCAATCATGGGGCGCGCGGCGAAGACAATGGACGCTCCACGATCGACGCATTGCCGGAGATCGTCGCGGCTGTGAACGGGCGCATGACCGTGATCATCGACAGCGGATTCCGGCGCGGTACCGATGTGGTCAAGGCGTTGGCCTTGGGCGCGCAGGCCGCCGGCATTGGGCGGCCCTATCTGTGGGGGCTCGGCGCGTTCGGACAAGAAGGAGTCGAGCGCGTGCTTGAGCTCATGCGCATCGAGACGCGCGCCGCCATGCAGCAGTGCGGCGTGCGTTCGCTGCGCGAGCTCAACCCCAGCTTCGTGCGCAGGGCGTAATGCAGCGTAGAGCATGATCCCGAAAAGTGGGAACCGGTTTTCGGAAAAAGATCATGCTCCGCCAAACATTATGACTCCAAGAAAAGTCATCCCACTTTGGTTCAGAAACGTGTGCCGCCGCCAAAGAATACGGGTGGGTACCCCGTCGTCGTAGTCGTAACTTGACCCTGCCGTGGCGCACGGTGAACGGCCTTGCGGTGACGCGCCGGCGCTGCGGGTGCGGGTGCTGCAATCGCGGGCCCTGATTTCATCTCGGGCACTGGTGCGGCTGGGGAAATCGTGTGCGCGCTTTTGATTGCAGCGAGCGTCCGGCTGTCGAGATTGTAGATGTCGGGGCGGATCTCCAGCTTACCCGTCCCGTCGACAAACGCGGTCTGATAGGTCAGATGGATCCAGATCGGGACCGATTGCAGATCGATCTCATATTCGGGACCACGATACGTGCTTCTGATGCGCGCTGCCGTCCACTGTTCCTCAGGATGCGCGATGCCTGAGAGAATCTCGGCATATTTCGGCGCGTCCTGCACGCGCATGCAGCCGTGGCTCTCCGCGCGCACCTTGTGTGCGAACAGGTACTGGTCCGGCGAATCGTGCTGGAACACGAGAAAGCGGTTGTAGAAGTTGAAGCGGATGCGTCCGAGCGGGTTCTCGCCGCCCGGAGACATGAACATCTGCACCTCGCCATCCTTGCGTTCCACGCGTATGCCCATGCGCGCCAGCACGCCCGGGTCCCTGCGCTGCGCCGGCAGGTACTCGTTCTGCACGATCGATGGCGGCACGTGCCAGGTCGGATTGACCGTGATGGACACCATTTTTTCCGAAAGGAGCGGGGAGGGCATGCTCGGCATGCCGATCACAATGCGCGAGGACCAGATCTGCCTGCCCTCCTGCAGCACCTTGAGCGAGAAGTCCGCCTCATTCACCTCAATGTGCGCGGCGCCGAGATCGCGCCGGTACCAGCGCCAACGCTCCATATTTGCGATCACCGTATCAATGCGGCGGTCCCGCGTGGAATGGTCTTTGCGTCCGCCGGATGCGCTCGCGCGAAGCTCTGCAAGCGCGGCCTTCAGCTTTTGATAGGGCTCATGCGGCGGGCTGAACTGATCGAGCGCCTTCCCTGCATCGGCTGCTTCAGCGACCGTCTGCAGCACTTCTGCCGGATCCGGCGCCTTCTGCGGCAGCCCGATGTTGCTGTCTCTGACCATACGATGGGGAGCGCGCCCGGCCTGCACATGGCGCGCATAGGTGAGCACGGCCTGCGTCAGGGTAAGCTCGGCCTCGGCTAGCGCATCGCTCGCAAATCCTGCCAGTGACGGCGTCTTGTAATCGGCGGGATCGAGGCCATCCGTATCCGCGTTCTTCAGCCGCGCAATAACCGCCTTGCTACGCGCATTCTCCGCCCCCTTGTCGAGCCAGAGGGGTGCGTAATTGCGCTTCTGATAAAACGCTTCAACGGCCGCGAGCTCGTTCTCGTTGGCGAAGATGCGATTCGGCTTGGGTTGCAGATTATCGCGGATCCGCTCTGCGATGGCGCGATCTGCGGGATCCAGGGTGGCCAGTGGATCGGTCGCCGGAGGTTGCTCTCGTGCAGCGGCCGGGATCTCGATGAGTTTCGGATTGTCCGTGATTCCGGCCTCGGTTCGCATCGCTTCCTGAGCGACTGCGCAAAGCGGTGCCGCAACCAAAAATGCAACCGCTGCGCCGGCGAGAATTTGGTTTTGTCGGAATCTGCCCACGCTGCGTCTCTCCCAAACTCCGGCGAATATGCAACGTGCGCGCAAACATGAGCTGCACGCCCGATTCTCGCCCAGGGTAGGTTGGAGACTGAAGGCATTCCGCGTGTCGGGCAACAGGCGGCATGCCGGTTCCCGCCATGTTCGCGCAGATTTTGTCGCGCTGTCACTTTCATGCAACGGTTCCCGATCCGGCGCGCATTGAGGAGGAGCCGTCAGCTCTGCTGTCTCGCGCGGCCGTGAAGGGTCCTCGCTTTCCAACGGCCGAGGGCGCTTGCTATAGGGAATGAGAACAAACCGAACACGCGCGGAGATAAACATGGACGCAAAGACCGACGAGAGCGCGGCCAAGTGCCCGGTCATACATACGCGGCGCATGAGCAACCGTGATTGGTGGCCGGAGCAGCTGGATATCTCAGTTCTGCATCGCAACTCGTCCTTGTCCGACCCCATGGGCAAGGAGTTCAACTACCGCGAGGAATTCAAGACCCTTGATCTCAAGGCGGTGATCAAGGACCTGCATGCGCTGATGACGGAATCACAGGAGTGGTGGCCGGCCGACTTCGGTCACTATGGCGGGCTGATGATCCGCATGGCGTGGCACGCCGCAGGGACCTACCGCATCGCCGACGGCCGCGGCGGAGCCGGCGCTGGCCAGCAGCGATTTGCTCCCCTCAACAGCTGGCCCGACAACGCAAACCTCGACAAGGCACGCCGGCTCTTGTGGCCCATCAAGCAGAAATACGGCCGTAAACTTTCCTGGGCCGACTTGATGATCCTCGCCGGTAACGTCGCGCTCGATTCAATGGGATTCAAAACTTTCGGTTTTGGCGGTGGCCGCGCGGATGTGTGGGAGCCGGAAGAGCTCTATTGGGGACCCGAGGGGACCTGGCTTGGGGACGAACGCTACAGCGGCGAACGGCAGCTGCAGAATCCGCTGGCTGCCGTGCAGATGGGCCTTATCTACGTCAACCCTGAAGGACCGAACGGCAAGCCCGATCCGGTCGCGGCAGCGAAGGACATCCGCGAAACCTTCTTCCGCATGGCCATGAACGACGAGGAGACCGTCGCATTGATCGCCGGCGGCCATACTTTCGGTAAAACCCATGGGGCCGGCGATCCGTCATTCATGGGACCGGGACCCGAAGGCGGCGCGCTGGAAGATCAGGGGCTCGGCTGGAAGAGCAAGCATGGCACAGGCGTCGGCGCGGACGCGATCACCGGCGGTCCCGAGGTGATCTGGTCGCAGACGCCCACGAAATGGAGCAACCACTTCTTTGAGAACCTTTTCAACAATGAATGGGAACTGACCAAGAGCCCGGCCGGCGCGTGGCAGTGGAAGGCCAAAAAAGCCGCTCCCAGCATCCCGGATGCACACGACAAGTCGAAGAAGCATGTGCCGACCATGCTGACGACCGATCTGTCGCTGCGCATGGACCCGACGTACGAAAAGATTTCGCGGCGCTTCTACGAGCATCCGGATCAGTTCGCGGACGCGTTTGCCCGTGCATGGTTCAAACTCACGCATCGCGACATGGGGCCCATTCATCGTTACCTCGGGTCGCTTGTTCCTTCGGAGATCCTGATCTGGCAGGACCCGATTCCGGCCGTGAATCACGCGCTCATCGCCGAGCAGGACATTGCGGGGCTGAAAGCGAAAATCCTCGCCTCGGGCCTGTCGGTATCGCAGCTCGTCTCGACGGCCTGGGCGTCGGCGTCCACGTACCGCGGCTCCGACAAGCGCGGCGGAGCGAACGGGGCGCGCATCCGATTAGCGCCGCAAAAAGATTGGGACATCAACCAGCCGAAGCAGCTTGCGACCGTGCTGCAGAAGCTCGAAGCAA
>DATCJI010000327.1:0-2408 GCA_036562835.1 Xanthobacteraceae bacterium
TGCTGCCGGCAGCGCTCAATGTGCTGGCCGGCACCAAATTCACGATCGTGAAGGGCTACAAGTCGGCGGCCGAGATGGGTCTCGCGGTCGAGCGCGGCGAGATCCATGGCTCGGGCTCTGCCTCGTTCGAATACGTCAACAGCAAGGGTTGGCTCGACAAGAAGCTCGCCCGCATGCTGTTCACCATCGGGCTCGCACGCAGCCCCAAGGCGCCCGACTCCCCGACCGTGGTCGAGCTTGCGCCCGACGCACGGGGCAAGGACATCATGCGGCTTGCGGCCAGCGCCTCCGAGATCGGCCGCTCATTTCTGGCGCCGCCCGCCACGGCGCCTGAGCGGCTCGCGATCCTGCGGCAGGCATTCGCTCGCATGATGCAGGACCCTGAGCTTATCGCTGAATCGCTGCGGCGCGGCCTTGAGGTCGAGCCGCTGCCGCCGGATGGGCTCTTGAAGATCGTGGCGGATGATCTGAGTATGTCGGCAGACGTGGTTGAAGGGCTGCGCGCCATTATGGAGCAAGAAAAATGAGTGCAAGACAAATGGGCGACCAATCGGCACTGCGGACCGACACCATCGTGTCCGATGACTTGGCGCAGAAGTTCAAGACCGAGAAGGACACGCCCTATCTGCGCTGGGTGCGCGAGGAGGGGCTCGAGATGCGCAGCGCCCATTATGTGCCGAACCTGCGCACCATCGACCTCAAGCCCTGGGCGCGCCGCGGCGGCAGCGCGGTCTTTCTCAACCACGACGCCTCGCGCACCGGCAACGATTGCTATGTCTGCGAGATCCCGCCCGGCGGCAAGCTCAATCCAAACCGCCAGCTGTTCGAGGAGATGGTCTACATCCTCGACGGGCGCGGCTCGACCACGGTGTGGAACGATGCTGGCGCGCGCGTGACCTTCGAATGGAAGGCGGGCTCGATCTTCGGTATCCCGCTCAATTGCTGGCATCAGCATTTCAACGGCTCCGGACAGGCGCCCGCGCGTTTCGTGTCGGTGACCAATGCGCCGGTCGTGATCAATCTCTACGAGGACATCGATTTTGTCTTCGGCCATCAGCGTGACTTTAAGGGCCGCTTCAACGGCGAGCCGGACTATTTCGCGGCCGGCAAGGAGCTCGACGGCTGGACGCTGCACACGAACTTCATCCCGGACGCCGTCAACCTGCCGCTGCCGCTGGCGGAGGTCCGCGGCGCTGGCGGCGGTCACGTCCGCTTCAGCCCCGCCAAATGCTCGCTGACGGCGCACATCTCGCAGTTCCCGGTGGCGACCTACAAGAAGGCGCATGCGCACGCGCCCGGCGCGCATGTGATCATCCTGAGCGGCGAGGGCTACTCGCTGATGTGGCCGGATGGCTGGGACAAGCCGGTGCGCCATGACTGGGAGGTCGGCACCATGATCGTGCCGCCGAACGCGGTCTATCACCAGCACTTCAACACCGGCAAAACGCCGGCGCGCTACCTGGCGTTCAAATATGCGGGCTCGCCGCGCAACTCGCAGGGCGTGCTCCTGTGCTTCATGAGCCGACGCATCGGCGGCGACCAGCTCGACTATGCGGACGAAAGCACGGAGGTGCGGCAGATGTTCACCGATGCGCTGGCGCACAACGGGCTGAGCTCGCGCATGGAGGAGCATTACCGCAAGGAGCTCGAGACCCTACCGCCTAAGCCGTGAAGGCATGGTTCGGCGGTTGTCCCTGCGGGGAGCGGACTGGGTCCCGCCGGGGCGTGCCCGCTGCCGCCCCGCAGGGCCTGCCGCAAAGCACTGAAAAGAGCCCGAAAAGCAAAGGGTTTCCCTGGTCACCGAATGCCCTGAACAATCGCGATTAAATTGCACGGCGCCCTTCCCAAGCGGGAAATCGATTGCTACATAAGCCCCGTCGCGCGGGGCCTCCCGCGCCGTCGATTCCCACGCCTCGGCTTGCGGATCAGTTCCGGCCGGTGGCCCAAGATGCAAGGTTTAACGCGGGGTGGAGCAGCCCGGTAGCTCGTCAGGCTCATAACCTGAAGGTCATAGGTTCAAATCCTATCCCCGCAACCACCGATAGCCTAACTTCCGCAGCGGGAGTTAGGCTTTCGGCTTTTCGGGCCACGAGATTGAGGATCGCTCCTAATTCGCCATTTAGGACCGCCTCGACTTCGCCGCAGTGAGCGCTCGGCCTCAGAATCACGCTACCCACCAGCCCCGGAGTCCGCGGCCGCCTCAATAGGCAGTCTGCGGATCATCGAGCGCGGCGGCCAAGCGCTCGAACCTGGCGCGGTAGATCTCCCCGAAATTGGGATGCAAGTCTGATCGTCCGGCAAATTTTTGAGTCTCGCTGCGGCCTCACGTTTTTGCTGTTCCAGCTCGTTGAGCCGCGCAATCATCGCCGCATGGTACCTGCCGTTTTCAATGACAGTGACCGACGATG
>DATCJI010000341.1:0-4125 GCA_036562835.1 Xanthobacteraceae bacterium
CCAGGCTGGAAACGCGGGCAGCTTTCTGCGCATAGGCAGGATCGGTCCGCAGCATGAAGCCATAGTCCTTCAACGTCGTGCCGCAACCCGAAGCGGTGACCAGAATGGCATCGAGCCCCTCGCCCTCGAGCTCTGCCGACCACGCATCGATCTGCACCCGCGCTGCCCGCAATGCCTCATCCTCACGACCCATGTGATGGGCCAGCGAGCCGCAGCAGCCTTGGTGCGCCACGATTACCTCGATGCCGTTGCGGGTGAGAACGCGAATGGCTGCCTCGCTGATCCCGGGGGCAAGGACCGGGGCAACGCAGCCCGTCAACAGTGCCACGCGACCGCGACGATGTCCGTCCGCTGCAAAGACCTGGCGGGTGACCACTGGTGAAGCCGGCGGAAGCTCGCCGGGTGCAAGCCGCAGGAGCGCTGCGAGCGGCGCCAGCCCCAGTTTTGCAAAGAGGGGAGCCAGCCCGCGGAACAGGCCGGCACCGCGTATAGCCCATCGGAGAAGCCGGTTGTTGGGCAGGACGTGCGCCAGGGTGGCGCGCAAGAGGCGCTCGAGCGGCGGACGCGAATAGGTTTTTTCAATGCGCGCCCGCGCGTAGTCGACGAGGTGCATGTAATGCACGCCGGAAGGACAGGTGCTCATGCATGACAGGCAGGAGAGGCACCGGTCGATATGCTTGACCACATCGGCAGTGGCCGGTGCGTCCTGCTCCAGCATTTGTTTCATGAGGTAAATGCGCCCGCGCGGCGAATCGAGCTCGTCCCCGAGTAGCACGTAAGTCGGACACGTCGCCGTGCAGAAACCGCAATGTACGCAACTGCGCAGAATGCGGTCTGCTTCCGCGATATCAGGATCTGCAAGCTGGGCCAGGCTGAAGGAGGTCTGCATAAGCCGAACAAACGCCAGATAAGTGTAGCCCGCGCCAATTACACCCCGGCCCACATCCGTCCTGGATTGAGCACGCCTTTAGGGTCGAAACCTTCCTTGATGCGCCTGGTCAGGGCTGCAAGCACGGCATCACCGCGCCAGAACACGTCGACCTTGGCGCGGACAGCGGCAGGGGCCCTCATCAGGGTGGCATGGCCGCCGAACTCCGCAACGGCTGCACTTACCAAGGGAGCGCCTGCGTCCTCGCTCGGAGGCAGCGCGAGCCAGATGAGGCCGCCCGCCCAATCAAACAGCATCTGCGCCTGCGCGCCGGCACTGATGCGAGCGGCGAGGGCGGCGCCCGTGCTTGCCGGGACAGAAATGCGCCAGAGCGGGAGCTCTGCATCCCGTGCCTGCGCGGCAAATGGTATCGCATCCCGCACAGCTTCCCACAGCCGCGTCGAGCTTTGCTCGCGCAGGATCGACAGCTCCCCAAAGCTGCTTGCAAGCTCCTTGAGAGTAGATCGGCGATGGGCGACCGAAGGCGCAAAGCCTTCAAGGCGCATTGCCGTCACCGAGGTGGCGGCTTGGGCAACCTCGGCGACCGGTATCAAGCTCATGACCTCCTGCGGCAGATGCGCGGCTCCCGACACGTCGCACCCGGAGTTCATTGCGCGTGCCATTGCTTGAATGGCCGCCTCGGGCGGCAATCCGTGGATGAGCACAGTGGCTTCGGTCTCGGGCTTGGGCAGTGTTTTTAACGTGACATCGGTCATCACGGCGAGTGTGCCCCAGGAGCCGGCCAGCAACTTGCTCAGATCGTAGCCGGTGACGTTCTTGACCACGCGGCCGCCGGACTTGAACGTTTCGCCGCGGCCGGAGACTGCGGTAAACCCCAGAAGATGATCGCGTGCGGCGCCGGCTTTCATCCGACGCGGTCCGCAAAGATTGGTCGCCAATGCGCCGCCGATCGTTGCGCGCTCATCCGCGCTGCCCAGAATGCGTCCGCAATGGATCGGCTCGAAGGCGAGCTGCTGGTTCTTGGACGCAACGAGCGTTTCGATCTCCTCCAGCGGGGTACCCGCGCGTGCCGAGAGCACCAGCTCCTCTGGCTCGTAGAGCGTCACGCCGGTGAGTGCGCTCAGCTGGAGCGTGAGATCTACCTGTGTGGGACGGCCGATCGGGCGTTTTGTACCACCCCCGGCGATCTCGAGCGTCTTGCCTTCGGTTAGTGCCCACTGCACCGCCTGCTCTACATGCTTGACGTCCGCAGGTTTCAGGATGTCAGGCATGCCCGCACAGGCCGATTCGACCCCGCCCCTCAGAACCGTTCGAGATCGGGGAAAGGCACTCGTCCGGCATGTACGTGCATACGGCCCAGCTCGGCACAGCGATGCAGTTGCGGAAACACTTTTCCGGGATTGAGCAGGCCCTTGGGATCGAATGCGCATTTGAGCCGTTGCTGCTGGGCAAGATCGGTTTCCGTGAACATTGCGGGCATGAGATCCCGCTTCTCGACTCCCACGCCGTGCTCGCCGGTGAGAACGCCCCCCACCTCGACGCATAGTTTCAGAATATCCGCCCCGAATGCCTCCGTGCGCTCGAGTTCACCCGGCTTGTTGGCATCGTAGAGGATGAGCGGATGCAGATTGCCGTCGCCCGCGTGAAACACATTGGCAATGCCCAGGCCGTAGTGCGCGGACAACTCGCGCATGCGCGCAAGTACCTGCGGCAGTCTCGCGCGCGGGATCGTGCCGTCGACGCAATAATAGTCGGGCGAGATACGGCCCACGGCCGGAAAAGCGGCCTTGCGGCCCGCCCAGAACAGGAGCCGCTCCGCTTCCGAGGTGGAGGTGCGGGAAACCACCGCGCGGCAGGATTGCGCAATTGCTCCGACGCGCTCGATGAGATGATCGACTTCCGCCTGCGGGCCGTCCACTTCCACGATGAGCAGCGCCTCGACGTCGAGCGGGTAGCCGGCATGCACAAATTGCTCGACCGCGTGAATGGCCGGCTTGTCCATCATTTCCATTCCGGCAGGGATGATGCCTGCCCCGATCACATGGCTCACGCATTGCCCGGCATCCTCGGCGGTGGCGAAACCAAGGAGCACTGCGCGCGCACCTTCCGGCTTCTTTAGAATGCGGACCGTGATCTCGGTGACGACGCCCAGAAGGCCTTCCGAGCCGGTGACGACACCGAGAATGTCATAGCCGCCGGGGTCAAGGTGCTTTCCGCCGAGGCGCACAATCTGTCCGTCTATGAGCACCAGCTCGCAGCCGAGCAGATTGTTCGTGGTCATCCCGTATTTGAGGCAATGCACGCCGCCCGAGTTCTCCGCCACGTTGCCCCCGATGGTGCAGGCAATCTGCGAGGAGGGGTCGGGGGCGTAATAGAAGCCGGCGTGCTCGACGGCCTGCGTAACTGCAAGGTTTGTAACCCCCGGCTCGACAACGGCGGCCCGATTGTCGAAATCGATTTCGCGGATGCGATTGAACTTCCCCATACCGAGGAGGACGCCGTCTCCCAGCGGCAAGGCTCCGCCCGAGAGCGAGGTACCGGCTCCCCGCGGCACGACCTTGATGCCGCGCTCGAAGCAGAACCTGAGCACCTGGCTGACCTGCGCGGTCGAATCCGGCAGCACAACCACCATTGGCATTTGCCGGTAGGCCGTTAACCCATCGGATTCGTATGCCCGCATTTCGCGCTCGCCGGCAATTACACCTTCGCCGGGCACGATCGCGCGCAGTGCAGCTACGATGTCACTTCGGCGCGCGAGCAGAGCTTCGTCCATCGGAGGCAGCCGAAGGCTCACCGCAGGCCCTCAATTCTCAAGCGTTTATTGGTGCGCATTCAGTTCAGCACGTATAGTGCCACAACAAACCCTGCTAGTCTTGCGAGCATGCCGCAATTGCGGCCATCCGGCACGAGGAGAGCTAGATGCGAGTTGTCGCCGTTCCCCTCGTTGCTTTTGCACTCGGTCCTTCCGCATCTTGGGCGCAGGACGTTGCAGCGGGCGAGCAGGTATTCAGGCGGGTCTGCCTGGCCTGCCACGATGTGGGCCCAAGGGCGACGACCAAGCTTGGCCCTCCGCTCAACGGCATTGACGGGCGCAAGGCGGGTACTCTGGAAGGCTACAACTATTCGGAAGCAAACAAGTCGTCAGGAATCGTGTGGAACGATGAGACCTTTCCCCCCTACATCCGCGCGCCCATGCAGGCGGTCCCGGGCACCAAGATGACCTTTGTCGGGCTCAA
>DATCJI010000380.1:0-11582 GCA_036562835.1 Xanthobacteraceae bacterium
TCGGTTTCCGAAATCCCGCTGCCCGGAAATTGAGCGGCAGCTTGCAGTTGGGCGCAGCGAGGCGTTCACGAATCGCTGGAGTTAGTACCAAGGACTTTTTGCTGTAAAGGGCCATTACTCTTTCTAAGGCGGGCCAGAGCGGGTTTTGGATTCCTACCTGCCTAGGTACTAGTAGGAGCGACTCGTTTCGGGGTGAACCCCTGCAGCTCTAAAACATTGTTCCGGCGAGCTTCACGCGCATGACTGGCCCCCGCATGCAGAAATCAGATTCTTCGGCTCACGGAAGTCCAAACGGGCTTGGCCGAGCAATCCGTTCTGTGCAGGTGCAGCTTGGCCGCCTCAAGTTCTCGCGCGCAGTGCGCCACGGCATCGACCGGCAGCTGGCGCGCCTGCGCTACATTTTCCGGGCGGAGGAGATTGCGTTCGTGCTTCTTGGCGGCGGCGTCGGCATAGCGGCAGGTCTCGCCGCGACCGTCATGAGCCACATCGTGCAGTGGATGCACGAATTCCTTTTCGGCATCGAGCACGGGACACGACTGAGCGCGGGCGTCGCGGTCGAGCACTGGAGAGTCATTCTTGTGCCCATTGCGGGCGGACTGGTGCTTGGCGCCGTGATGAAGCTGAGCGGCCGCTTCCGCTCGCGCAGAATTGTCGATCCGATCGAGGCGAATGCGATCTACGGCGGTCGGATGTCCTTGCTGGACAGTTTGGGTGTCGGTCTCGAATGCATGCTCTCAAGCGGTAACGGCGCTTCTGTGGGGCTTGAGGCCGGATATACGCAAGTGGGCGGCGGGATGGCGTCCACGCTCGGCGACATGCTGCGCGTGCGGCGAAACGACCTTCGCATCCTCGTCGGTTGCGGAGCCGCGGGCGGCATTGCCGCCGCGTTCGACGCGCCTCTCGCAGGCGCCTTTTATGCATTCGAGCTCGTGATCGGGGGCTATTCGGTTGCCGCGCTTGCCCCAGTGGTGGTGAGTGCGCTCGCCGGAAGCGTAGTCGCACAACAGCTGAGCGACCATGCCGGTCCCATCCCGATCGCAACGAGCGCGCTGCCGATCTGGCAGGATCAGTTCCTGCTGGTCCTGCTTGTCGCGGGACTCACTTCGTTGGTTGGCATCCTTGTCATGCTGGCGGTAACCAGATCGGAGCGCCTGTTTGCAAGCTTGCCGGTCTCTCCAGCTTTGAAGCCTGCAATTGGCGGCGCCATGGTCGGCGCGTTGCTTGGTCATACCCGCAAGTGCTCTCGTCCGGCCATGGCGCTCTCGGCAGCACGTTGTTCGCATTGCTCAGCACGCCGCTGCCTCTGCGGGATGGCGATCGTACTGCTGCTCAAGTCTCTCGCTTCTGCCGTATCCATTGGGTGCGGTTTCCGAGGCGGGCTGTTTTTCGCAGCGCTCTTTCTCGGTGCGTTGACGGGAGGCCTGTTCGCCGGCCTGGTGAACACCGCGTTTCCGGGGCTTCGGCTCGATCCGCAGGCCTACGCGGTCATCGCCATGAGCAGCATGGCCGCCACCGTCATCGGCGGACCATTTACGATGGTCTTCCTGGCGGTCGAGATGACCGGCGATTTCGCCCTCGCGCCCCTGATAGTTCCGAGCGTGCTGGTCGCCTCGCTCACGGCGCGCCGTCTGTTCGGCTTCTCGTTCGCGACCTGGCGATTTCATCTGCGCGGGGAAGCAATCCGAAGCGCGCATGATGTCGGATGGATTCGCAACCTGACGGTCGAGCGATTGATGCGACAGGACCTACCCACCGTGCGCGTGGACAGTCTGCTCAGCGATTTTCGGCGGGATTTTCCATTGGGCTCGAACCAGCTTGTGGTGGCTGTCGACGAAAACGGCCGCTATGCCGGGATCGTGCCGCTGAACCGCGCCTATGCGCTCGATCTCGACCAAGCGGCTGCCTCGACCAAACTTGCCGCGCTGCTCGCTCACAAGGATCAGGTCCTGCTGCGATCGATGAATGTCAAGGAAGCTGTTGCCACCTTCGAGGCGGCAGAAGCGGACGCGCTCGCGGTCGTCGACAACACGACGGATCGTCGCGTCGTGGGTGTACTCACCGAAGCGTATGCGTTGTGGCGATACAGCGAGGAGCTCGACCAGCGCCGGCGCGAGCTTATGGGCGAGAGCTGGCATTCGTGATGGAGCAACTCGCCGCAGCCGGAATCTGGTAACCACCGGCCTGTGCTTACTGGATTCCGGGCTCGCCGGTCCGCTTCGCTGCGCGACGCCCGGAGAATGACAGCGACTAAAGCTAGAGGCTCTTGGCGACCGATTGCGTGGTTTCCGGATCGCTCCATTCCGGCGCCTCGACGCCGTCGCCCCACTTGCGGGGACGATAGAAGATGTGCACGCCGAGCTTATGCATCTTTTTCATTTCGCTTACCCAGCCCGGGTGCACGTAAGTCGCGTGATAGTGGGTAGCCTTGCCTACTTCCGGCAACCACAGCTTGCCATCCAGCATCTCGGCCGCGATCTTCTTCGCCCGCACCCACATGTCAGGCTCGCGAATAACATCGCGAATGCCGTCGCACGCAAAAGTGAATTGGCAGGCGAGATGGCGGTGCGCGTTCTGATAGACGACACCGCACACCGTGCTCGGATATTTGCCTGAGAAGGCGCGATTGAGGATCACCTGCGCGACGGCGATCTGTCCCATGACCTGCTCGCCGCGGGCTTCGAAATAGACTGCCTCGGCGAGGCATTTCTCCGCCTTGGCGCGGCCCTTCTCGTCGAGGCCCAGGCGGTCTGCCGGCGACATCGGTCGCTTGTCCTCGCCCGTCACCTCGCCCTTCGGCGCGACCGTCTCGCCACCCTTGAGGGGCGGAAGATCCGCGTGCTCGACCGGCGCGTCCACGAATGAGCTGTCGCCGGTGCCTGCGCTCGGTGGCAGTGATGCAAGCTTGAATGTGGATTCCGCGCCGGGGCTCGCAGGCCGCACCAGCGGATCGCTCGCGACCGGAATATTCGTGCCGGTGCCTTCCTCGAATTGCGGCTCCTCGCCCGGCTCCCACGGCTCAAGCGACCCAAGCTTCTGGCCCATTGGATCCACGCTGAAATAGAGCCTCCCAATACGCAATGCGGGCCCCAGTTCCACCGTGCCGTCGACGAACCCGCTCGTGATCCTCGCATCCTCGCTCGCCGCATTCTTTGATCCGGTGACCGGATAGGCTTCCTCTGCATGCTGCGGCGATACAGCCGCCACCCGATAGTCGCCGAGTTTGTTCGCGGCCTGCGCGCCTGGCGCAGTTTCTGCGGATTTCGTGGCCGTGAGCCGATCTCCCTTGCGGGAATTGTTGAAGTCGCCCTTGCGGGTGCGGTTCAGAACAGGATCGGTACTGCCGTACCCGTCGCGCTCGCCAAACAGGCCCGGGAAATCCGCAGGATTGAATGCCGCGAGAGTGTAGCCGGGGACATCGGGGCCGGCGGATGCCAGTACCCGCGGACCGCCATAGGCGTGGATACCGGCGGCTGAAGCGAATGACGCTTTCTGTGCGTGCGCGCTGTTGGGCGCCTCCGGCGCAACCGCGGCAGCAAAATCGCCTTGCCCGAGCTCTCTCGGGAACATGAGCAACAAGAGGACGCCGAAGCCGAGCGGTGTACGCAGGCCACCGCGCGGCCCCCCGTTCGACGCAAGCATCAGTAGCTGACCCCCAGCCCCGAATCTTTCGCCGATGATTGTCTTGCCGAAAGGCGCCGTCATGGCGCAAATGCGACGAATTTTTTAATTGTCGGAACAGGGTTGTGACCGCGTTAATGACTCAGCGCGGCCGCACTGTCGCCACAAAACTTTCCGTGCGAATGCTGAGAAGATGTCAGATGTCAGAGATCGGAAGCCGGGTCATCTGTCGTCCGGCATGTGATCTCTGTCGTCCGAGAGCGCCGCCTGCGCAGCGGCGAGACGCGCGATGGGAACGCGAAACGGCGAGCATGAGACGTAATCCAATCCAATCTCGTGACAAAAGGCGACCGAGGCGGGGTCGCCGCCGTGCTCGCCGCAGATGCCGACCTTGAGCTTCGGCCGGACCGCGCGGCCGCGTTGCACGCCAATCCGTATGAGCTCGCCTACACCTTCACGATCAATGGACACGAAGGGATCGGCATTCAGGATGCCCTTCGACAGATACGTGCCGAGGAAACGCGCGGCATCGTCGCGGCTGATCCCATAGGCGGTCTGTGTCAGATCATTGGTGCCGAACGAAAAGAACTCTGCCGTTTCGCCGATCTCGCCGGCAAGCAAGGACGCGCGAGGCAACTCGATCATCGTGCCCACCTGGTAGTGCACCCTGGTTTCGGTTTCCAACGCGACCGCCTCGGCCATGGCGTCAATCCGCGCCTTGATCATTTCGAGCTCGGCCTTGCTGGCGATGAGCGGGACCATCACTTCAGGCACCACCGGTTTGCCGGTCCGCTTTGCCGCTGCGACGGCAGCCTCGAAGATGGCGCGTGCCTGCATCTCGGCGATCTCCGGGTAGGCGATTGCGAGGCGGCAGCCGCGAAATCCCAGCATCGGATTGAACTCGTGCAGCTCACGGGCGCGGTCGGCCAGTTTTTGCGGATCGGCACCCATGCCCGACGCGACCTCCTCGATCTCCTTTTCCCCATGCGGAAGGAATTCATGCAGCGGAGGATCCAGCAGCCGGATGGTGACAGGCAGACCCTGCATGATCTCAAACAGCTCGATAAAGTCCCCCCGCTGCATGGGCAGAAGCTTGTCGAGCGCACGGCGTCTGGTTTGCTCGTCGTCGGCGAGTATCATCTCGCGCATGGCGCGGATGCGATTCTCGTCGAAAAACATGTGCTCGGTGCGGCAAAGTCCGATGCCCTCCGCGCCGAACTTGAGCGCCACGCGCGCGTCATTGGGCGTGTCGGCGTTCGCGCGCACGCCCATGCTGCGCGCCTCGTCGGCCCAGCTCATCAGAACTCCGAAATCGCCGGACAGCTCCGGCTCGATCATGGCCACACTCCCGGCGAGGACATGACCGGTCGAGCCATCGATCGTGATGATGTCGCCTGTTCGCAACGTGCGCCCGCCGGCGGTCACAGTGCCTGCCGCGTAATCGACGCGCAGCGCGCCTGCGCCCGATACGCAGGGCTTGCCCATGCCGCGCGCCACCACGGCGGCATGCGATGTCATCCCTCCGCGCGTCGTCAGAATGCCCTCCGCTGCATGCATCCCGTGGATGTCCTCGGGCGAAGTCTCGACCCGCACCAGGATCACTTTTCTGTCCTTTGCCCGTTGCGCTTCAGCGTCATCCGCTGAGAGCACGATCTCGCCCGAAGCGGCACCGGGCGAGGCAGGTAATCCGGTTGCTATAACGGTTCGCTCCGCCGTCTCGTCGATTGTCGGATGAAGGAGCTGATCGAGCGAGGAAGGCTCGATGCGCTTTACCGCCTCGGCGCGCTTGATCAGCTTCTCATTGGCCATATCGATTGCGATCTTGAGTGCCGCTTTGGCGGTGCGCTTGCCGGCGCGCGTCTGCAGCATCCAGAGCTTGCCCTGCTCGATCGTGAACTCGAGGTCCTGCATGTCGCGGTAGTGACGCTCGAGCAGCCTGGAAATGCGCAGGAGCTCGTGAAACGCCTTGGGCATGGCCTTTTCCATCGACGGCTTGTCGGAGCCGGAGGTCTCGCGCGCGCGTTCGGTGATCTCCTGGGGGGTGCGGATCCCCGCAACCACGTCCTCGCCCTGCGCATTGATCAGAAACTCTCCGTAGAGCTGGTTTTCGCCAGTCGACGGATTGCGCGTGAAAGCCACGCCCGTGGCCGAGCTCTCGCCCATATTGCCGAAAACCATGGCCTGCACGTTGACGGCGGTGCCCCAGCTTTCCGGGATGTCGTGCAGACGCCGGTAGGTGATGGCGCGCTGATTCATCCATGAGCCGAATACGGCAGCGATGGCGCCCCACAGTTGTGCATGCACATCCTGGGGGAACGGCTCGCCCTGCTCCTCCTCGATCCGTTTCTTGTAACGATCGACGAGCTTCATCCAGTCGTTTGCGGAGAGCTCGGTATCCAGCGAATAGCCGCAACGGTCCTTGTGATCGTCAAGAATTTCCTCGAAGTGATGATGGGCAACCCCCAGCACCACATCGGAATACATTGTGATGAAACGGCGATAGGAGTCGTAGGCGAAGCGCTGATCGCCGGAGCGCCTGGCAAGCGCCTCCACAGTTTCGTCGTTCAGCCCGAGATTGAGCACCGTATCCATCATGCCGGGCATGGACGCGCGCGCGCCCGAGCGCACCGACACGAGCAGAGGGTTCTCGCGATCTCCAAATGTTTTGCCGATGAGATGCCCGATACGTGCGAGCGCCGCTTCCACGTGCTCCTTGAGCTCACGCGGATAGGTCTTTCCGTTTTCGTAGTAGTAGCGGCAGAGTTGCGTCGTGATGGTGAAACCCGGAGGCACCGGCAATCCAAGATTCGCCATCTCCGCGAGCCCCGCGCCCTTGCCGCCCAGGAGATCGCGCATGTGCGCGCGCCCCTCGGCTTTGCCGCTGCCGAAGCTGTACACCCATTTCGATCTGGCATTTTCCTTCAGCGTCCCCGTCCTCTTGGCCTGCGGCGCCTTGCGACGGACCGAGCGCTTGCGCAAAGGCGTACGCTCTTGCGTTTTCATGCGCGCCGGTTTGGCTCGGGGAGTTGCTTTCTTCATCGCTAGCGCATGAAGTGATGAATGTTATTGAGCCCGATGAGGCCGACGATGATGAGATAAATGGCGACCACGTAGTTAAGGAGGCGCGGCACGATCAGGATCAGAACTCCGGCGATGAGCGCAGCGAGCGGCGTGATATGAGCAGCGGTGATGGTCATAAGGGAATTCCTCGTCGGTATCGGATAATGACGGCGAAAGCAGCCGGTTCCAAGGGACAGAAGGCGACTCGTCTACAGCACGGCGCAACGGAATGATAGCGCAGGCGATCAGCCTTCGATGCGTGCAAAGTCGGCTACCGCCCGCGTGGCATCCCGGATTTCGTTGAGCAGCTTGAGGCGGTTCTCGCGCAATTCCCGGTCTTCCGTATTGACGGTCACCTTGTCAAAAAACGCATCGACGTGCGGACGCAGTTTCGCGAGAGCTCGCATGGCGGTCTCGAAGTCCTCGCGCGCAACCGCCGCCGCCGCTTCTGCACGACTCTCGCCGATCGCACTTGCCAGCGTCTCCTCTTCCGGCTGGCGATAAAGAGCAGGCTCCGGGCTGCCACCGTAAGTGCGCCGATCTTTCTTTTCTTCGATGCGAATAATGTTGGCGGCGCGTCTGTAGCCGGAAAGCAGGTTCGTGCCGTCCTGGGTCGCGAGCAGGCTCGCCAGTGCCTCAATACGGCGGACGATGAGCACGAGATCGTCCTCATTTCCCAATGCAAACACCGCGTCGACAAGATCATGACGTGCGCCCTGCTCGCGCAGCTGCACTTTCAGCCGGTCGGCAACAAAGGCGAGCAGATCGGGGAGCACACGCTCGACGGCCGGCCCCCCGCCGCCAATGTCGGTATGCAAGCTGCAGCTGAGGCGAATGGCCTCGGAAAGCGGCAGCCGCACATTGTTCGTGAGAATCAATCTGATCACGCCGAGCGCGGCACGCCGCAGAGCGTACGGATCCTTTGAGCCGGTTGGCTTTTCGTCAACAAGCCAGAATCCCGTCAGGGCATCGAGCTTGTCTGCCAGCGCGACTGCGACCGACATCGGATGCGTGGGGACCCGATCGCTCGGTCCGATCGGCTTGTAGTGCTCCTCACAAGCCGCGGCGACGCTTGCATCTTCCCCTTGCGCGAGCGCGTAGTATTTGCCCATGAGGCCCTGCAGCTCGGGAAATTCGCCGACAATCTCGGTAAGCAGATCGGCCTTGGCGAGAAGCGCCGCGCGCGCGACTTTTTCCCTCTCGGCGCCGGTCCGGGCTGCGAGGGCTGTGGCCAGGCGGCCGAGTCGCTCGATGCGCTCCCACTGCGTCCCCAGTTTCTCGTGGAAGACGATATCCTTGAATTTCGGCAGCCGTGCCTCAAGCCGAGTCTTGAGGTCGGCTTCATAGAAAAATCTCGCATCGGCCAGCCGTGCGCGGATAACGCGCTCGTTTCCCGCTACAATAGCCAAACCACCATCCTGAGCTTCCATGTTGGAAACAAGAATGAACTTGGGCGCGAGCTGCCGCACGCCGTCCTGCTCGCCTGCGCCTTGTTTTCGCGGCGCACGTGCAAGCACAAAGCATTTCTGATTGCTGCGGATGGTGGCGCGTACGATCTCCGGCGGAATTGCGAGAAACGCCTCATCGAACGATCCCAGCAGCACGACGGGCCACTCCACCAGCCCCGCGACTTCCTCGAGAAGCCCCGGATCGTCCACGAGATCGTAGCCTTGCGCGAAGGCCAGGTTCTTTGCATCGGCGGCAATCATCTGCTTGCGACGTTCGCGATCGAGCACGACCTTGGCCGCTTCGAGCTTGGGCGCGTAATCCTCGAACCGGCGCACCTTAAACGGCTGCGGAGCGAGGAAGCGATGCCCGCGCGTTTCATTTCCGGCGGCAATGCCGTCGATCGAGAATGCAAGAATTTCCGGCTCCTCGGTCGCCGGGCCGAAAGTTGCGACAATGGAATGCAACGGTCTCACCCAGGTCAGCGAGCCGCCGCCCCAGCGCATCGACTTTGGCCAGGGAAACTCTTTGATGATCTGCGGCATGAAATCGGCAATCACCTCGCCGGCGGCTCGGCCCGGCCGGTTAAGGAGCGCAACGTAAAAATCGCCCTTCTTGTCCGCCTGGATCCGCGCTTCGTCGATCGAGGTAAGTCCGGCAGCCTGCATGAAGCCGGCAATAGCCGAGGCGGGCGCTCCCACCCGCGGTCCTTTCCGCTCCTCCTTCAGGTCGGGCTGCTTGGCCGGGATGCCTTCCACCGCCAGCGTCAGGCGGCGCGGAGTTACGAACGCCTTCGCGCTCTCATAGACAAGACCCGCGCCGACAAGGCGATCAGTAACCAGCTTGCGCAGCTCGTCGGCGGCCCGCGCCTGCATGCGTGCGGGGATTTCCTCGGAAAACAACTCAAGCAGAAGATCGGGCATTCCCGTCCGCGCCTCCGGCCGCCGTCGCGAGCCATGCCTCGCCGCAGGCTTTTGCAAGCTCCCGCACGCGCAGAATATAGCTTTGCCGCTCCGTTACCGAGATGACGCCGCGCGCATCCAGCAGATTGAAGACGTGGCTCGCCTTGATGCACTGGTCGTAGGCCGGAAGCGCGAGCAGATGACGCCGCATATTGCCCAGCGTTGTCCAGCCGGCGTCGATGTATCTCCGGCAGGCCTGCTCGGCCATGCGGAACTGCTCGAATAGCATCTCGGTATCGGCATATTCGAAATTGTGCCGCGAGTATTCCTGCTCGGCCTGCAGGAATACGTCGCCGTAGGTGACCTTGTGCTTGTCCTCGCGGCCATTGAAGTTGAGGTCGTAGACACGATCGACGCCCTGCACGTACATGGCGAGGCGCTCGAGCCCGTACGTGAGCTCTCCCGATACGGGGGCGCATTCAAAACCGGCGACCTGCTGGAAATACGTGAACTGAGAGACTTCCATCCCGTCACACCAGCATTCCCAGCCCAGGCCCCAGGCGCCAAGCGTCGGTGACTCCCAATCGTCCTCCACGAACCGGATGTCGTGAAGCTTCGCATCGATACCGATAGCAAGAAGGGAGCGCAGATAGAGCTCCTGAAGGTCGGGGGGCGAAGGTTTGAGGATGACCTGGAACTGATAGTAGTACTGGAGCCGGTTTGGGTTCTCGCCGTAGCGCCCATCCTTGGGCCTGCGCGAGGGCTGCACGTAGGCGGCGTTCCACGGCTTTGGCCCCAGCGCGCGCAATGTAGTGGCCGGATGAAAAGTGCCGGCGCCGACCTCCATGTCGTACGGCTGCAGAATGACGCAACCGTAGTTTGCCCAGTAGGTCTGTAGTGCGAGGATGAGGCCCTGAAATGAGCGCTCAGGGCGCATATGGGCAGGCAGATCAGGCATCACAGGACGGATGACGGATGACGGAGAACAGAAGAACAGCGCTGCGCCTTCTGTCCTCGGTCATCTGTTCTCTGTCGTCTGCAGGCGCCAATCCCCGGTGCGCGGATCGCGCCGCAAGGTCGGAAAGCTGGGCCGCAGGCCGGCCTCCACCTCTGATGCCCTGCTCACGCGCGCAAGCTCTTCCTGCAGGCGCAACGCTTCCCGCACGGCCCAGGAGACGAGCGCAGTCGCTCCCAGCGCAGCCACGGCGATTTTTGCCAAAGGGGAAATGAAGATTGGGGGCATGACGTCTCCTGTCTGGAGTCTTTACAGGCCGTAACGTGACCAGATCGCGCGCGCTTCGAGAGCTGTGATCAGCTCCTCCGCAAGATTATTTTGCCCCCGCAAGACCCCTGGCTGCACGCGCCCCAGCCATCCCCGCGTGGGACTTATCAGGGGTGTATAGACGTCTTCCCCAAAGCGGGTGCGCAAGGTCGAGCGCAGATCCCCGATTGCATCTGCAAGGCCGAGCGCAAGCGCCTTCGTGCCGGTCCAGTACTCTCCCGAGAACAAGGTCTTTTCCGGGCCTTTGAGCCGCGCGCCCCTGCTGCGCTTCACGAGCTCGATAAACCCTTCGTGAATTTCGCGTTGCACCGTTTTCAGTCGATCGACATCGTCAGGTTTCTCGGGGAGGAATGGATCGAGCATGGCCTTGTGCTCACCCGAAGTGTAGAGCCGGCGCTCGATGCCGAGCTTTTCCAGAAGCTTGGCAAAACCGAACGAGCCGCCGACCACGCCGATGGAGCCGATAATAGAGGACGGATCGCAGAAGATTTCATCCGCTGCGCACGCGATCATATAACCACCGGAGGCGGCCACGTCTTCGGCGAACGCGATCACCGGCCGGTTGTTCTCGGCCGCGAGCTGGCGGATGCGCCGGTAAATCAAATGCGATTGCACCGGAGAGCCCCCGGGCGAGTTGATCAGAAGTGCCACGGCACGCGCCTGCGCCATGCGGAACGCACGTTCCAGCGGGCGCGCAATGTTTGCCAGGGTCAGTCCGGGGCGCAACGGCGTGGAGAAGCCGATCACACCGGAGAGCCGCACCACGGGTACGGCAGGCGTATCGCTACGCAGGCGCCTGGGCAAGATCGGACGTAACGTGTCCTGGGCGCTCGCAAGAAGCTGCCGGAAATGTCCGGCCGTATCTGGTTCCATGTCGTGTCATCTCGACGGAAGCCGCCTCAAGCGTGGCGGACCGATCTATTAGGGACTCGTTCCTCGCCTCTCAAGTTACGATTCATCAACCCCTTCTGGGATAATTGCAAAGGGGCGCGCTGGACGCGCGCATGGGCGCAAAACGGCCATAAACGACGGGCAACCAGAGCACCGGGAGATTCGGGGGACACGATGAAGATTTATTTGCTGATGCTCCTCATCAGCGCAATCGCGGCGGCCGCTCATCTGAGCTCGAACCGCCCCTCGCAGCCCAAGGCGTAACCCTCGATCTATGGAATCTGAGCGAGCGGCAAGCTCGCTCCCCCCCGCAGGATGGACTCAGCTTCCTGCGAGCTGCGCCCGCTCGCGTCATTGAGAAATATGCCTGGCAAGAGGGCAAG
>DATCJI010000388.1:0-6970 GCA_036562835.1 Xanthobacteraceae bacterium
ACCGTGCTTCGACCGACTTGTAGGCATCGCCGATCACTGCCTTGAACGGCGAGATCATGTCGCCAATCACATATTCGGGTGCATCATGCAGCAGCAGCGCGAGGCGGATTTCCCGGGCGGGACGCGCGATCTCCCTCGCGATGGTTTCCGAGAGCAGAGAGTGTTGCGCCACCGAGAAGATGTGCGCGCCGTGCGTCTGCCCATTCCAGCGCGCCACACGCGCAAGCCCGTGCGCGATGTCCTCGATCTCCACATCGAGCGGGGAAGGATCCAGCAAATCGAGCCTGCGTCCGGAGAGCATGCGCTGCCATGCGCGCGTGCCGGAGACGCGCGATGCCACTGCGCGCTGTTTAGGCATCAGATCGTTTTGGCCAGAGTGGCGTGCCGATAGCAGCTCACCAGATGATCGTTCACCATGCCGACCGCCTGCATGAATGCGTAGACGATGGTAGGCCCGCAGAACTTGAAACCGCGGCTTGCCAGCTCCCTGGAAATGCGCCGTGAGACGGCGGTCTCTGCGGGCACCTGCGCGGTCGAGCGGAAGCGGTTCACCTTGGGCTTGCCGCCGGCGAAATCCCAGAGCAAACGCGAGAAGCCCTCTCCCTTCTCCATGATTTCCAGAAATGCGCGCGCGGACGCGACCGCGCCTTCAATCTTCAAGCGATTGCGCACGATGCCGGGGTCGAGCATCAGCCGTTCGATCTTTTTGGACGTATAGCGAGCGATGCTTTCCGGTGCGAAGCCGTCAAATGCGCGGCGGAAATTCTCCCGCTTGCGCAGAATGGTGATCCACGAAAGCCCGGCCTGGAAACCGTCGAGCAGGAGTTTTTCAAAAAGCGCGCGGTCGTCGTATTCCGGCACGCCCCATTCCTCGTCGTGATAGGCAACGTAGAGCGGGTCCTGCTTTGGCCAGGGGCAGCGCATGAGGCCGTCGGCATGCGGTGCATTCATTCGGCCGCTTTCATGCCAGGGAACGGGAAGCGTGCCCATGTGGGCTTCACGACTTCGAGCGCGATGCCGCCTGCCCTGAGCTGCTCCCCCTGTGCCAGCGCTTCCGCGACGCGATCGAGACGGAGCATGGCAAGGCCGTGGCCACGCGCCGAGGATCCCAGAACGCCCACGGGTTTTTCATCCGCCTGCACTGCAATGCCCGGCTCGGGCGCAAACTCGTCATAACGGACGCCGACGATCCGGTTGCGCGCCGTGCCGCGGTGCTCGATGCGCGAGACCACCTCCTGACCCACAAAACAGCCTTTCTCGAAGTCGACGCCATTGAGCTGGTCCATGTCGGTCTCGTGCGGAAACGCATCGCCATAGACGAAATCGAGGCCACCGCGCGGAATGGCCAATGCGATGCGATGCGCATCATACTCCGCGCCGTCGACGAGCTTCGCTCCGAGCTCCTTGGCGGCATCGGCGGCGCGATGGGGCGGCAGCATCATGCGCGCGCCTAGATCGGCGAGGCGCGGGTCGCCGTAGAGAAGGCCGTATTCGGACGCGCCGCTTCCGGCCCAAATGGCCATCACCGCCAATATGTCGGACAGATCCTCGATGATGACCTTGGCGCGCAGTTTGTAGAAGTTGAGGCGCTGCACCAGGGTGAGAACGAGCGCGCGCGGGCAGTCGAGAAAGAAACCTCCCCCGTCGGCGGGTTCCGCCTCTGCAATGATGAAGTCGGAGATGATTTTGCCTTGCGGGGTCAGCAGAGCGGCGAAGGCGGCGCGGTCCGGGGCGACTTTTGCCATGTCACTCGTGACCAGCCCGTTGAGGAATTTGCGCGCGTCGTCGCCGGCGACTTTGATGACGCCGCGATCGAGAAGGAGCGCTGCCAGCATGCCGCGTTCTGCCAGATGCAGCAGCCGAAGGTAAAGCGCGAGCGCGCTTATCCTCCCCGCAAAGCGGGGGAGGGGGACCACCCGAGCGAGTGCAGCGAGCGAGTGCTGGTGGAAGGGGCTTAATTTACAAGATTGCGAGTGATGCCCCCTCCACCGCGCTCACGCGCGGTCCCCCTCCCCCGCTACGCGCTGCGCGCTTCGCAGGGGAGGATGGCGCTCTGAACCTACTGCCGTGTGTGGTGCGTCGCGGGGTGCAGCGAGAATTCGCCTTCGCGGATGCGCTGGGCCAGGCCTTCGGCATAGCCCGCCGCCGCCTCTTCGCCATAAGTCGACACGAATTCGGCGAACGCGGCGAAGAGGCATGCCTGCGCCAGGCAATCGCCGTCGATCCCGTCGGTTCGCGCTTCCACCCATGCTTCGTGCAGGTAGGTCAGCGCGGCGCGTTTCTGCTCAATTTCGGGAGCCTGCCCCCGCAGCTCGATCGAGTGCATCGTTATGAACCCAGGCAGTCCGTGGCAGGGGTTCCGCCACTCCCCATTCGTTTGTGACTCTAACATGACAAGTGGGCACGACTAGGCGTGTTTGAAGACAGGGTTAACAGGGGAGCGGCTGCGGAAGCGGAGGCTCAGTTCGCGTAGCGCGCCGTGACTTCACGGGCGATCTTCGAGCCTTCCTCTAGATAGCGCCGGATAACCAGATCGGCGGCCGGGGTACATGCCCGATAGGTCTGCTGATAACCGCGGAACCCCCGGTTGAAGCTTGCGATCATGCGTGCGCGCCGGTCCCCGTGCGGCGCTTCCGCGTCCATCAGCGCCTGCATCTCGTTGCGCCATTTCTGGCCTTCGTTGGCGCCGCAAACGGCACGGAGGTAGTGCAAGGCACCGAGAATCTCGGCAAGGCGTTGCAGGCTCGCATCGAACGGCGCAGCCACAACTTCGGCGCGCGCGGGCGCGCTCGCTGCAAGCAGCGCGATGGAGGCGAGCACGAATATCACACGCCGCATACCCTATTTTCGCGTTGCAAGGCGACGGAAACAAGGCGCCGCGGAACGCGTCCTTAACGCCTCACGCGTGCTGTGCGAGCCGGTCGAAAGCTTCATCCACGATGCCGGCGAGCCCCTCCGTGGTGGGAAGATGGGCGAGTTCCTGCTGCGTCACCCAGCGGCCCTCGCTCAGCTCCTCGTTGAGCAGGAGCTCACCACTACGCCAGTGCGATGCAAACGAAAGGATCACAAAATGCCGTTTCACCCGGCTGTCGCCATCGCGCACAATGGCTTCGCGGAAACCCGCAAGGGCAACCGGCTCGATAACGAGCGCCGTCTCCTCGGCGACTTCCCGCTTGATTGCATCGATGAGTGTCTCGCCCGTCTCCACTATCCCTCCCGGCAGGCTGAAGACGCCGTCCGCGGGCGGTCGGGCCCGCCGCACCACGAGGATTCGGCCATGCCGGATGATCGCGGCGCTCACCGCCAGAAACGGGCGCGCCGGATACGCCCGGTCGTCTATAACGGGGCTTGGTGGACTCCGCTCCCCCGCGAGCGGCGCATTCGCGGCGCGAGTGTGGGGAGGGGAATGCATCGAGTTTGCCATGCCGTTTCTTAGAGCACCTTGCCAGGATTGAGGATGTTCTTCGGATCGAGCGTGCGCTTGAGCGCTCGCATGAGATCGAGCGCGACCGGATCCTTCACCTGCGGCAGGAACTCGCGCTTGAGCACGCCGATGCCATGCTCGGCCGAGATCGAGCCGCCGTGCTTGCGCACGATCGCGAACACAAGCTCGTTCACCTCGTGCCAGCGCGCGAGGAACTCGGCCTTGTCCGCACCCGCGGGCTGCGTGATGTTGTAGTGGATATTGCCGTCGCCGAGGTGCCCGAACGGCAGCGGCCGCGCCCCCGGAATAAGATTTGTGACCGCCGTATCGGCTTCGCGGATGAAGGCGGGCACCGCCGCAACCGGCACGGAAATGTCGTGCTTGATGGAGCCGCCTTCGTGGCGTTGCGCCTCGCCGAACATCTCGCGCATGCGCCAGAACATCTTTGCCTGCTCGAGATTGTCCGCAATGGTCGCATCTGCAATGAGTCCGCGCTCGAGCCCAGTGCCTAAAATCTCTTCGAGCACGTCGCGCAGGCCCGAGAGCGACTGCGATGAAAGCTCGATCAGCACGTACCAGGGATGTTTTTCCGGCAACGGATCGCGCATGCCGGCACCGTGGCGGAGCACGATGTCGATGCCCGCGCGCGCCATGAGCTCGAAGCTTGTCACCGCACCGGCGGTGCGCTCGCTCGCGAGCCCCAGCAAATCAAGCGCCGCCTCAGGGCTGGCGACCCCCGCATAGGCGGTCTCGACAGAGCGCGGCCGGGGAATGAGACGGAGCACCGCCGCCGTGATGATGCCGAGCGTGCCTTCCGCGCCAATGAACAGGTTCTTCAAATCGTAGCCGGTGTTGTCCTTCTTGAGCTTGTTGAGGTCTTTGAGCACGCGGCCATCGGCTAGCACCACTTCGAGCCCAAGCGCGTGCGAGCGCGCAACTCCGTAGGAAAGCGCGGCGGTGCCGCCCGCGTTGGTCGAAAGATTGCCGCCGATTGTGCAGGTGCCTTCCGAAGGCAGGAGTTGCGGATAGAGCCGATCAGCCGCCGCAGCCGCTTCCCGCGCACGCAATAACGTCACGCCAGCCTCGCACGTCATCGTGTTGGAGACAGGATCGACTTCCCGGATGCGATCGAGGCGATTGAGCGAAAGCACGATCTCGCCATTAAATGGGACCTGGCCGCCGACGAGGCCGGTATTGCCACCCTGCGGCACGATCGCGGTTGCGCTCTCGTGCGCGAGGCGAAGGATATCTGAGACTTCTGTAACCGTACCGGGGCGCAGCACCATGGGCGTGCTGCCGTGATACAGGTCCCGCATTTCCACGAGATGTGGCGCCTGCGCCACAGGGTCTGTGATTGCGTATTTCTCCCCGACGATCGCGGCGAAGCGGCCGAGCAGAGCGGAATCCGCAGGCGGTGGAGCTTTGGAGAGCATCATTTCATTACACTAGTGTCCCGATTCCGAAGTTCGCAAGCACTCGCCGCACCTCTGATGCGAACTTCGGAATCAAAGGGACACTAGCAATTTTTTGATTCTAGTGCGGTTTTGATTCGAAGTTCCTAACCGAGCTTGCATCCAGAATGAAAGGAACTTCGAATTCACCGCACTAGTGCCGCCGATTTGAAGTTCCTACAGGGGTAGCCGCGCCCTCATAAAAGGAACTTCAAATCGAAAAGCGGCACTAGAAGCAGAGCTTGCCAACGCCCCTTTGCTTCCGAAGTTCGTGCCAGAGGGTGCCGCAACGTATCACGAACTTCGGAAGCGGGCACTGGTGCTCCTCACATGAACACAGGCATGGCCAAATGCAACCGTCATCGCGGCGATGCGGCGCGCCGCAGCCGATCATTGATCCCTTCCCCCAAGCCTTCCTCGGGAATGCGCATCACCGCAATGCTTTTTGCCCCGTACGCGTCGAGGGTCCGCAAATGTGAAAACAGCTGCGCGGCTGCTTCGATCAGATCGCCCCGCTGCGAGAGGTTGAGCGCCATCACGGGTGCGCCCGGAATGGGCGCCTCGCCGAAGGCGAGCAGGGCTTCGCCCGTTTCGACGTTCGTGGCGTCAAGGCGCAGCGCTGCGCGTGGGGCATAGTGCGAGGCGAGCTGCCCCGGCGCGAGCACTTCGGCATCTGCACTTGCGTCCGGCGGATCATGCACCTGAACCACGCGCTCGATCTCGGCACGGGACAACGCTCCCGGACGGAGCAGCCGCGGCTCGTCCACGCACGCGATAATCGTGGATTCGAGTCCCATGGGTGCGGGCCCGCCGTCAATGATCAGGTCAATGCGCCCGCCGAGATCGCTGAGCACGTGCTGAGCGGTCGTGGGAGAGACATGGCCGGAACGATTGGCCGAGGGCGCTACCACTGCGCGGCCGAATGTTTGCAGGACAGTGCGCGCAACCGGATGCTCGGGCACGCGCAGCGCGATGCTGTCGAGGCCTGCGGTGGCGAGGTCTGCGACCGGACAGCCGGGCCGTTTGCGCACCACCAGCGTCAAAGGTCCCGGCCAGAACGCGGCTGCGAGCGCGTCCGCAGCAGCATCGAACTCGCCCATGACCCGCGCGATGACGGCATCGCTGACGTGGGCAATCAGCGGATTGAACGAAGGGCGGCCTTTTGCCTCGTAGAGCCGCGCGATGGCCTCGCCGTTTCCCGCATCGGCGCCGAGCCCATACACCGTCTCGGTGGGAAACGCGACCAGTTGACCTTGCGCGAGCGCGCGTGCGGCGCGCTCAATCGCGAGCGCATCCGCCCTGGCCACTTGCGTTGCCCGCTCCATGCTCATGACGCGTATCTATATGGGGAGCGCGCGCGCTTCATCATCGCGGCGCGGCAGTGTGGCGGGGAGCACCGCAACTGACCGGCAAAACACACTGTGCCGATAGCTGGTCCCCAGGGCGGCCATACCTCAGGATCTGCGCCGGAGGATTTGCTTTCATAGCCGACGCCGCGCACGGCTTGAAAGCGGATCGAGCGCGGGTATATATGCCAGCGCTGGTCAGGCGGAGTGTAGCGCAGTCTGGTAGCGCACCTCGTTCGGGACGAGGGGGTCGCAGGTTCAAATCCTGCCACTCCGACCAGCATTTCAATAATTTATCAATCGCAGCTGTTAGTTAGCGCAACGAAATGCGCAATGAAATGCGCTCAAGGGCCCGCCGTACATCTCCATAGTTTAAAGTCAACCGCACAGCTCGTCGGAAGTTAGGCCGTGTACTCATAAACAGACGATGTCCGCTTAGCCCCCAGAATCGGCAGGAGAGCGGACACGCCGGGAGGTCCGAGAAGGGCCCCAGAAAGTTCTGGCCATGAGTTGCGCGGCGCGCCTCAACTACATCAGATCTGTTCGGGCTTGATGGGATCGTGTGGCGGTGCTTGACTCAAACGTTGGACGGGAGGGCTGGCACATGAGATGGAAACTGGCCGCGAGCGTTGTTGCTGCGATTTGGGCTGGCACCGTGGCTGCGAGTGGCCAAACTCATGACAAGGTCAAGCTTGTCTACCCCGAAGCCACCGGGTCCCACCTTGTTCTGCTCGCCGTTGCCCAGCAGC
>DATCJI010000398.1:0-2092 GCA_036562835.1 Xanthobacteraceae bacterium
TGCTGCCGCGAGCGCTGTTCCATTGCTGCCAGCGTGGGTCGCCGCGCAGCTCCTCGAAGGCGCAGCCGCTCCATTCTCCGCAATCGATCTCGTCGAGCGCCGGTTCGATTTCTGCGGAAAGGCCCGCGGTCTGGGCAATGGGGCGCGCGGTTTCCAGGGCGCGCCTGCGCGGGCTCGATTGCACGGCCGATAATCCTGCGCCGCTAAACCGCTTCGCCAACAACAACGCTTCCTCGTGCCCACGCTCGTCGAGAGAGATATCGATTTGCCGTCCGACCAGGACCTTCCCGAGCAATGCGTGGCTGCCGTGCCGCATGAGG
This sequence comes from Xanthobacteraceae bacterium, assembly GCA_036562835.1. Lineage (GTDB taxonomy): Bacteria > Pseudomonadota > Alphaproteobacteria > Rhizobiales > Xanthobacteraceae > VAZQ01. The sequence continues at coordinate 321 of DATCJI010000398.1, forward strand.
AAAAACGTAGCCACACCTCTCCTAGTCCCCGTTGATGAAGCGCAGCGTGCGCTCCCGCGCCTCCTGATCGGTGAACTGCTGCGGCGGCGATTTCATAAAGTAGCTGGATGGAGCGACAAGCGGGCCGGCGAGGCCGCGGTCGAGCCCGAGCTTGGCGCAGCGCACGGCATCGATCACCACGCCCGCCGAGTTCGGCGAGTCCCATACTTCCAGCTTCAGCTCCAGATTGAGCGGCACGCCGCCGAAGGTAGTGCCTTCCATTCTGATATAGGCCCATTTGCGGTCCGTCAGCCATGGCACGAAGTCGCTCGGCCCGACATGGATCTCCCCGTCGGCGAGCGGGATGTCGAGCTGGCTAGTGACGGCGCGGGTCTTTGAGATCTTCTTCGATTCGAGGCGCTCGCGCTCGAGCATGTTCTGGAAATCCGTGTTGCCGCCAAAATTGAGCTGATAGGTGCGGTCGAGGCGCACGCCGCGCTCGCGGAACAGATTCGTGAGCACCCGATGCACGATGGTGGCGCCCACCTGGCTCTTTATATCGTCGCCGATGAGCGGCAGACCCTTTTCCTCGAACCGCCGCTGCCACGATTTGTTGGAAGCGATGAACACCGGGATGCAGTTGACGAAGGCGCAGCCGCTTTCCAGCGCCCGCTCCGCGTACCACTCGGTAGCCCGCTGTGAGCCGACCGGGAGATAGGAGACCAATACGTTGGTGCGGGTCTTGCCGAGCACCTCGGTGACGTCCGCCTCCGATTCCTCTGCTTCCTCGATTTCCTCGCGCAGATAGCGGCCGAGCCCGTCAAGCGTACGCCCGCGCATCACGCGCACGCCGGCGCGCGGGATCCTGGCGAATTTTTTCGTGTTGTTCGGTGTCGCGAAGACCGCTTCCGAGACATCGCGTCCCACCTTGCTCGCATTGACGTCGAAGGCGGCGGAAATTTCAATGTCGCACACGCGGTATCCGCCGACGTCGCCGTTCATGAGACCGGGCACCGGCTCGTTGGCGCGCGCTTTGCGGTAGTACTGCAGACCCTGGACGAAGGATGATGCGCAATTGCCGACGCCAACAATGCCAACGCGGACCGGCGAGCGGTGGGTTACAGACGCTTCCATCTTCCAGGTCTGGGCTCCGCAAATCGTGCGCAGGCGATGCCGTCCATCGCCGAACGCAAATGTACAAACCTTGGTTCCTAAAAATGCGCGTTCAAGTTTCGGCGCGTACTGTTTGATGCAACGTCGGGCGTCGACAATGCTTCAAGGCTGTGTGCAAGTGTTCGATAGCCGACGTCCAGTCGCCCTGCTTGCTCTGACGAAAGAGACGCATCGTCGGATACCAGACAGTGTTTGCGCCTTCACGCGGCCAGCGCCAGTCGCAGTCTTGTTGCAAGAGCAGCCATACCGGCCGCGCGAGCGCGCCGGCGAGATGAGCGGCCATGGTGTCGACGGAGATAATCAGATCGAGCGCAAGCATGCGCGCCGCTGTCTCGATCACGTCATCGGCTCCGCACTGCACCGCTGGAATACACGCGGCCTCGCATGCCCGCGGTCCTCGCTGCAAGGAAAAGAAACGAATGCCGGGAATGCGCGCGAGCGCTTTCACATCCTTGAGGCGAAGCGAGCGTCCTTCATCCCAGTCACCCGCGGCCCAGACCAAGCCAGCGCTGAGTGAACGGTCGCGTGCGGGTGCAGCCGACTGGTGGGGAACAAACAGATAAGGCACATCCCGCGGAATGGACGCGATGCGCAGCGCGTGCGGCAATTCCATGATCTCG
>DATCJI010000426.1:0-4520 GCA_036562835.1 Xanthobacteraceae bacterium
TGAGCGTGATGTGGCTTCCGGCGGCAATCGGCGTGCTCATCTCCGAGGCTTTCGCCGTCCGGTCATGGGTGTTCCACGTGCTCAACGGTGCTGCCTGCGCATGGGTCACCTGGAGCATGTTCGGATATGCGGACGACCGGCATCTGCCGCTGAACGAGCCGCTCGCCATTATCGCGGCCGGGCTTGTTGGCGGGCTGGCCTATTGGGCGGTCGCGGGCTGGAGCGCCGGGTTCTGGAAGCCCGTATTCGCGCGGGAGCGCGCTCGCATCTCGGCCGAGGCAGCCTCACCTCCGCCGCAAATCCGTTAGGAAATGGGTGGTAGAGCAGATCGATCGAGGTCACCCGCGGGCTTCACCCCGCGGGTTCCATCTCGTCCGTAAGAAGATGCATTGCGGGTCAAGCCCGGCAATGACGGTGGCGAGGGCCGGGGGAGCATGCAAATAGGATTGTATTCTGCTGCGCGGCAGATTGCTGCCCTGGTACTGCTTGCGGCGCTCCTCGCCGGCTGTGACAGCTGCGGCGACTTCCACGTTCAAATGCAGTCCTGCCGTCAACAGCCGCCCGCGCAGCCCTCGCGCTGAAAGTGTCGCGAAGCGTCTCTGCAGTCCAGTCGGCATGAACCGCAGCGGGATGCTGGCCGCGCTTGGGCTGGCCACGGCAGTCGGACTGATCTTCGGCATTTGGCCGGAGCTCGACATAAAGCTCGTGGCGCCCTTCTATGATCCGCAAAGACATTTCTGGCGCAGCTACGATCCATTCTATCAGCGCGTGAGCGACCTGATGATGGCCATCGTCGCCCTTGCGGCCGTGCCGGCAGGCTTTTCGCTGCTGATGAAATTTCTCTTCCCGCGGCGGAAGCCGCCGATACGCGGGCGCGCGGTGTTTCTGACGCTCGTCACGCTCGTGTTGATTCCCGGCCTGCTTGCCAATCTCATCCTGAAGGAGCACTGGCATCGCCCGCGGCCGCTTGGAATTGTGCAGTTCGGCGGACCCGAGCATTTCCAACCATGGTGGGATCCGCGCGGCGAGTGCCCGAACAATTGCTCGTTCGTGAGCGGCGAGGGATCGGCTGCATTCTGGACGCTCGCACCCGCCGCGGTTGCCCCGCCGCAATGGCGCGCTGTCGCTTACGTCGCGGCGCTCGCGTTCGGCGCTACCGTGAGCATATTGCGCATGGCCGCCGGCGCGCATTTCTTCACTGACGTATTCTTTGCCGGCTTCTTTGCCTTCGTGGTGATCTGGTTCCTGCACGGTTGCCTCTATCGCTGGCGCGCCACGCGCGTCTCCGATGAGGCCCTGGAAGGCGTGCTTGAAAGGCTAAGTCTCACCCGTGCGTAGCTCGCTCGCAAGAACGCACCATTTGTGATGCGCGTCACACAAGGATTGAGCCAGCCCGCCTAGCATGCCCTCCATCGAAGACCCCGCGCGTGCTGCGCGGGTCTGAACACTGGAGGCTCATCATGCGCACGTATATCCAGTATGCGGTTTCCGCGGGCGCTGCCGTGCTCGTCCTGGCGACCGTTGTGTGGGCGAACTGGAACGCGGTCACAACAGATGCGGTCAGCCACCACCGCCCGGCGGCGGTTTCTCCGCACGAACTGATGCGGGGCAGCACGGATCTGCCGGTGCAGAACGTCCGCGACCCGTTCTGATTCTCGTTATTGACGGGCTTGACGCCGCAGACCGAACAAGTCGGTTGCGGGGTCAAGGCCCGCGCGGCGGATGCGCTTGCGCAATGACATGAGGCAGGGCACACACGGTCGCGTGCACAAGACCGTGGAGAGTGTGCTTGCCGCAAGGTGATTCGCCCGCGCGCCAAGTGAAGAAGGTCGTGCTGGCCTATTCCGGCGGGCTCGATACCTCGATCATCCTAAAATGGCTGCAGAGCGCCTACGGGTGCGAAGTGGTCACGTTCACGGCCGATCTCGGCCAGGGCGAGGAGCTCGAGCCCGCGCGGCAGAAGGCGGTTCTGCTCGGCATTCCGCCGCATAACATCTTCGTCGAGGATCTGCGCGAAGAGTTCGTGCGCGATTATGTGTTTCCCATGTTCCGGGCGAATGCGCTCTATGAGGGGCAATATCTGCTCGGCACGTCGATTGCGCGTCCGCTCATCGCCAAGCGTCAGATCGAGATCGCCGAAAAGGTCGGCGCCGATGCGGTGGCGCATGGGGCCACCGGAAAGGGCAACGACCAGGTGCGCTTCGAGCTATCCTATTACGCGCTCAAGCCCGATGTGACCGTGATCGCACCCTGGCGCGAATGGGAGCTGCGTTCGCGCGAGGCGCTGATCGCGTTTGCCGAGCAGCACCAGATCCCGATCGCCAAGGACAAGCACGGCGAGGCGCCGTTCTCGGTGGATGCCAATCTCCTGCACGCCTCTTCCGAGGGAAAGGTGCTGGAGAACCCGGCCGAGGAAGTGCCGCCGTATGTGTATTCCCGCACGGCAGATCCGGAGCAGGCGCCCGACGAGGCTGCATTTATCGTGATCGAGTTCGAGCGCGGCGATGCCGTTGCGCTCGACGGCAGAAAACTGTCGCCGGCGCGGCTTCTCGCCGAGCTGAACGAGCTTGGCCGGCGGCACGGCATCGGCCGGGTCGATCTGGTCGAGAACAGGTTCGTGGGCATGAAATCGCGCGGCATGTACGAGACGCCGGGCGGCACCATCCTGCTCGCCGCGCACCGCGGCATCGAATCGCTGACGCTCGACCGCGGCGCCGCGCATCTCAAGGACGAGCTGATGCCGCGCTATGCCGAGCTCATCTACAACGGGTTCTGGTTTTCTCCGGAGCGCGAAATGCTGCAGGCGGCGATCGATCAATCGCAGCAGTTCGTCCATGGCACCGTGAAGCTCAAGCTATACAAGGGCAGCGTTTCGGTGGTCGCGCGAGCCTCGCCCTATTCCCTTTACGACCAGGATCTGGTCACGTTCGAGGAGGGGAGCGCCGCCTACGACCAGCGCGACGCGGCGGGCTTCATCCGGCTTAACGCGCTGCGCCTGCGCATGCTTGCCCAACGGCGCAAGAAGATGAAGCTGTAGGGTGTGCAAAGGCGCGAGTCGCGGTGTCGACGCGTGCGCACATCGCGCGTAGCGCCGTGCGCACGCGGGGAGTACGCGCGATTTTGCGCACCCTACATTTCTACATCTCCACGCTGACCTTGCGGTTTTCGCCCAGGTTGGGCTTTTCGCCGGTGAGCCGCGCCTTGGCGAACTCGTAAGCGGCGACCGCACTGCTCGCCGGCCCGTCCCACAATTCCGCGGTTGCGGGCACAACCCGCAGCACGCAGACGTTCGGATCGTCCGGGCCCGTCCACCACGCGTTGTCGGTATTCTTCCAGACCTCTGCCGCCTTGGCGCGATCGCGCAGCACCTCGGCGCGCGCGGTAATCGAAAGATAAGCTCTTTCCTTCGCGTCAATGAACACGAGCCCGACTTCGTGCTCCGCCTCGATCTCGTGCTCCTTGCCGCTGCGCAGATCGGTGACGAACCAGATCAGTCCGGCTTCGCGGTCAGGCCGCGCTTCAAGCGGGCGCGCGCGCAAGCCGCCCCGGGATCGCGTGATCAGCATGCAGATGCCGACCTTCTCGATGATGTCCCAGACCCGATCGAGGTGCTCGTTCTTGCTCATGTACGGCTAACCCGCGACGCGGACCGCGGTTCCGGCAGGCAATGAGGCCGCAACCGATCAAAGTATTTGGCTGAGAAACTGGCGCGTGCGCGGATCGCGGCAGCGCGCAAAGAACTCGGCCGGCGGCCCGTGCTCGACCACCACGCCGCGATCGGTGAAATAGATGCGGTCGGCGACCTCGCGGGCGAAACCCATCTCGTGCGTGACGATCACGCAGGTCATGCCGTCGCGCGCCAGCTCGCGGATGGTGGCGAGGACCTCCTTGACGGTTTCGGGATCGAGCGCCGCGGTCACCTCGTCGAACAGCATGACGTCCGGCTGCATGGCGAGGCTGCGCGCAATGGCGACGCGCTGCTGCTGCCCCCCGGAAAGCTCACCCGGATAGAAATCTTCCTTGCCTTCGAGCCGCACCTTGCGCATCAGCGCGCGCGCCTGCGCCGCGACGCTCGCGCGATCGCGCTTGAGCACATGAATGGGCGCCATCATGATGTTGTCGAGCGCGGTGCGATGCGGAAACAGATTGTATTGCTGGAAAACCATGCCGACCTTGCGGCGGAGCGCCAGCTTGTCGAGCTTGGGGTCATGCACCTCGCGGCCTTCGACCTCGATCGACCCGCTGTCGATCGGGACGAGCGCATTGATGCAGCGAATGAGCGTCGACTTGCCGGCGCCGGACGAGCCGATGATGCAGATCACCTCGCCCTTCATGACGTCGAGCGAGATGCCGTTGAGCACAGGGACCGCGCCGAAGCTCTTGTGCACGTCGCGCATGCGAACGAGCGGCTGATCCGGCGTCCAGGCTATCAAGTCAGAAGCCATCGCGTTCAGCGCACGGCAAAACGGCGCTCCAGCGCCGCCGTCGCGCGCGCGATCGGATAGCAGTAAATAAAGAAC
>DATCJI010000451.1:0-3277 GCA_036562835.1 Xanthobacteraceae bacterium
GCGCGCTGCCGGAAAGTTTCAGAAAATCCCTGCGGTTCTTTTTCATTGCGTTCCCTCCTTCAGGCTGTTTCTATCGAGTTACAAAAAAACCGTCATTCCGACGCGCGCGCCGACGAGCCAATACAGGGCGAGTGGCCGGCGCGCGCACTCCGAATTCTGCCGCGCTGGCCGCTCGCTTCGCTTTGCTGCGCCGCGCCCCGGAATGACATTTCCGCTATTCCGCGGCCTGCGCAGCCGCGCCCTGCCCCAGAACGTCGAGATCCTGGAGAATGCGCACGAGCTGCGCGCGGTGCTCGGCATCGAGCATGCGCAGCGGACGCCGCGGCGGACCCACCGAGCGCCCCATCAGATCGAGCGCGGTATGCACCACGCGGATATATCCGGTGTCGCCCATGAGCTTGCAGATCGGGAAGATGCGATCGAACAGCGCCTGCGCGCCGCGCAGATCCTTCTTCTCGACGGCTAGATCGAACAGCTCGACGCATTCGCGCGGCAACACGTTGGGCAGCCCCGGGCACCAGCCGTCGGCGCCGGCGCAGAAACCCTGCAGCACGACCGGCTCCCAGCCATGGAAGACCGTCATCTTGCCTTTGGTGAGCATGCGGATCTGGGTGATGCGTGATAGATCCCCGGAGCTTTCCTTCACGCCCTGGATGTTGTCGATCTCGGCCAATCGCGCGAGCAGCGGCGGCTTTATGTCGACGCCTGTGGTGCCCGGATTGTTGTAGATGACGATGGGGATTTTAATCGCCTTTGCGATGCGGCTGTAGTGCTCGTACACCTCGTTGTCGGTGAGTGGCCAATAGGTGATGGGCACGACGATCACCGCATCGGTGCCGACATCCTCGGCAAAGCGCGACAGGCGCACTGCCTCGTCGGTGGTCAGCGAGCCGGTACCCGCCATCACCGGCACGCGTCCGTTGATGTGCCTGGTGCCTGCCCTGATAAGCTCCTCGCGCTCCTTTTCGGTGAATGATCCGTTCGAGCCGGTGCTGCCGAGGATCGCAATGCCGTGCACGCCGTTCTCGATCTGAAAGTCGAGGTGCGAGCGCAACCGGTCGAGATCGATGGTCGCGCCGTCGTCGCGCGTGGGTGTCGCGCTGAACGAGAAGACACCGCGCAATCGCTTCTTTGCCATTGTTTCCTCCTGCCAATTTGTCTCCGGCCGGGCAGAGCCAGTCGTCTCCGGATTGGGCCGGGTTTAGGGCCGGTTGGCACCAATTGCCATTCCCAAACCCAAGCAGATATGAGAGCCTCGCTTCCCGAAAGGCCCGGATGACAAAAAAACGAGAGTACCAGTGAGTGAGGTGCGGCCATCAGCCACAGCCACGATTCGCTAACGCATTCAATAGGCAAGTCGGCGCCCCACTCAGTCATTCGTGGGCCCTCTGCGGCGCAGATCCCCGTTGCAATCGAGCCAGGATGCGGACGCCCGCTGCACGAGCAGATCAGCGAGCAGCTCCGGCTGCTCATTACCGAGGGCAAGCTGCGTGCCGGGCATTACATCCCGAGCTCGCGGCAGCTCGCGGACCAACTCGGCGTCTCAAGAAATACCGTGCTCCTCGCCTTCAGCCGCCTGACAAGCGAGGGCTACATCGAATCCGCCAGGGGCTCCCATACATTCGTCAGCGACAGCTATGCGACCACCTATTCGCCCGCGAAAACTGCGCGCGAACCCGCTACTGCAAGCAAGCCGGTGCGCCGCGCGCCTGTCCTGTTCCGCGGCGAAGCGCAGCAGCTCGTGCATCCCGGGCGCAAGCCGATCTTCGATTTCTTCGTCGGACGGCCGTGTCCGCACTGCTTTCCCCGCCGTACGTGGCGACGCCTCCTTCTCAACCGCCTCGCCTCCGCCGGGTCTGCGCTTTCGGAATATCCGCATCCGGCGGGCTTGCTCGAGCTGCGGCATGCCATAGCCGACCACCTTGGCACCGCACGCGGCATGAACGTACGCGCCGCCCAGATCGTCGTCGTCAATGGCATCCAGGAGGCGCTCAATATCATCGCGCGCCTCTTCGTGCGGCCCGGCACGCCGGTCGCCATCGAGGACCCGTGCTATCGGGGCGCACTGTCAGTGTTCGAGAGCTACGGCGCGGAGATGCTTCCAGTGGCCGTCGATCAGGACGGCATCTGCGTCGATCGGCTTCCCGAGCGCGCCGTTTCACTCATTTATGTGACGCCTTCGCATCAGTTCCCCACCGGCGAGACGCTGCCCGCGCCGCGCCGCCGAGAGCTTCTGGACTGGGCCGTTCGGGTTGGCGCCTACGTGGTCGAGGATGACTACGACAGCGACTTCCGGTTTGACGGCCCGCCGCTCACCGCGCTCGCCGGCCTCGACAGCTCCGCGAGCGTGATCTATCTCGGCACGTTTTCGAAATCGATCGGCGCAGGATTACGGCTGGGCTACCTCGTGGTGCCTGTCGAGCTCGCCGAAGCCGCGATCGCAGTCAAGGCCATTCTCAACGCAGGGCAAAGCTGGCTCGATCAGGCGGTCCTTGCCGAGTTCATCTCCAGCGGATCGTTTGCGCGCCACCTCAACAATGCGCGGGTTGTCTATCGCGCGCGCCGCGATTCTCTGCTGAGCGCGTTACGCGCGCATTTCGGCGAGGTGCATGTGTCCGGCCGCGAGGGCGGGATGCACGTGATGTGGCACCTGCCCCATTCTTTTCCGGATGCGACTGCGGTTCAGACCACCGCGCTCAATCAGGGCGTCGGCGTGTATGCGCTGCGCTCCGCCGTCGCCTACGACTTTACGCGCACCCGCTTGAGCAGCCGCGCGCTGGTCCTGGGGTATCCGGCACTCAGCGAGGAGCAGATACGCGAGGGCATCGCCCGCGTGGCCCGCGCGTTGATTTGAAGGGTGAGGGGCAATCGTAGCCCGCATGAGCGTCAGCGACTGCGGGACAAAACGCCCCGGATATCGCTTCGCTCATCCGGGCTACGGGCTACGGCTCAGGCCTGGACGGCGTGTGCCTGAAGGTTGAGCACGTCCGCGTCGCTGGCACCGTCAGAATTTCACCGACCGGTTCTTTTGCGGACGCCTGCCCGCCCGCAGAGTACAGCCGACAATGTTTGTCATTGCCGGGCTTGACCCGGCAACCCATCCTTTTGCGAAGAAAGATGGACCCGCGGGTCGAGCCCGCGGGTGACGCTGAGCGGGAGAACGAACATGGCCATTTATCAGAGCATGCAGCGGGTGCGGTTCAGGACCATGGCGGACTACGAGCAATTCAAGCTCGTGTTTGCCGGCGTGCGGCATCATCTCAAGACATTGCCGGGC
>DATCJI010000472.1:0-3339 GCA_036562835.1 Xanthobacteraceae bacterium
GGAATGAATGATACTGCGACATGCTAAATCTCCCATGAACTCTCTGGGAACCAGCATGGAGCATCCATATTCAATCCGCCGTGATGGCTGTCACAAAAAGAACGGTTTTTGTCGCCGGCTCAAAGAAAAAGCCGCCCGGTGCTGAGCCGAGCAGCTTAATTTCCATCTTAGCTATTATTGTTGGCCCTCAAGAGCGAAGGAGCGCCACGTCGCATATTTCCGGCTACGCTGCGTAGTTCTTTAAACTGCGGGTCATTGCGCCATCCTTGAAGTTTTTCCATGCTATCCCAGACTTGCACGACGGCTCGCTTTGGCGGCGTGCCCTCGAGCGCCGTCAAGCCTTTTGCATTAGCCCCACCGATCTCGCCTATGGCCAACTGACGGCCACCATGCGATTTGATGAGGGCCTGCTCTTGGTGGCATAGTCTTTGGGATAGGCGTCAGGGTTGGTTGCGTCGATTTCTGCAACAACTGGTGGCTTGGCCTGAGCGTGGAGAGCCTGGATTGCCGCGCCGCCAAGCCCGGCGCCTACAAGCATGGACAATGCAACTGTGTAGTACGGTTTCATCATTGTACTCCCGTATGCGAATTTCAACGTTACAGCCAATCACAGCGCCCTATAGACAGCAAGACTCTGCGGATTTACGAGTTTGGCATAGCTGACGGCGTGATCGCGCTGCCATTCGGTCTTGCTGCGGTCAGCGGCGGCAAGACGCTCACGGATAGCCAGGCTGTTGCGGCAGGCCTTGAACGCCTCGGCGAGCTTGCCCTGCAGCACGAGCACCTAAAACTGTACCCGGAAAGATTTGAGAGCCTCGACATCCGGCTCGATGCCCAGGCCGGGCCCACTGCCCAGCTTGACTTTTCCTTGCGAGACTTGCGGGAACGGGCTGCCGAGCAGCTCGCGCAGCGGATTGTCATTGGCGTCAACTTCGACGTATCCGCCGCCGCCAACGGCGGCTTTCAGGTGCATCGAGGCAATCTGGCCAATGCCGCCGCCGAGCCAATGCGGGCAGAACAGCTTGCCGTGTGCAAGGGCCTTGCGGCCGACTTTCAGACAACCGCTGAAGCCGCCCCATTTCCCAACATCGGGCTGGATGAATTTCAGCACGCCAGTCTCGATCGCGCGCGTGAAATCATCAAAGCCGCGCAGGTTCTCTCCAGCGGCGAGCGGGATCGGGCTCGCGGATGCCAGGCGCAACCATTGCGCCGGTGAGCTGTCGGCCGGCAATGGTTCCTCAAGCCAATCGAGCTTGAATTGCGCGATTTGGCGCGCGCTCTCGATTGCCGTATCCGCGTCCCAGGCCTGGTTGACGTCGACCATGAGCGCAATGTCCCACCCGAGAGCGTCGCGAAGCGTCTGCAGGTTGGCCATATCGCGCTCAACCCCAAAGCCGATCTTCAACTTGAAGGCACGATATCCCTCGCGGTGCTTGCGGGCCGCAATTGTTTGCGGCTCAACGGGGTTGATGCCCGAGGCATAGACCGACACGTCGTCGGAGGTCCCGCCGAAGAGCTGCCACAGGGGAACATTCAAGCGGCGGCCCACGAGATCCCACAGCGCCACGTCCGTGCCGGCAATGATTTGCGCGAGCGGCCCCTCTTCACCACACTGAATTGCCAACACATGCAGTTTGCGGCTGAGCGTTTCGAATGCGCTGACCGGACTCTGCCACTGGCCATCCAAGAGCAATGGCTTGATCACAGTTTCGAGGAGGCGCGCCCGGTGCTCGGCGCCGACGGCCGGAAAATTGCACCACAGCTCTCCCCAGCCGACGGCTCCTTCCTTGTCTTCCACGCGCACGACGACGCTCGGCCGGTCGCGCATGATGCCGAACGAGGTGATCACCGGCTGCTCGATCGGCGCCCGGAACACCATCGCCTCGACCTTGGCCGGCGCGATCGGAGCACAGGCTAAAAGATTCGGCAGCCGCGCGTGATAGTCCATCGTGAGGCGCGCTATCCTCCCCTGCGCAGCGAAGCGGAGCGGGGGAGGGGGACCACCCGAGCGAGCGCAGCGAGCGAGTGGTGGTGGAGGCGGCATGCTGATATCAAGACACGACGAAAGCCCCTTCCACCGTGCTTCGCGCGTCCCCCTCCCCCGCTGTCGCGGGGGAGGAAAATCGCGTTTGCTGCTCCCGCTTGGGCGCCCTCGCAAAAGCGAAGGGCAACGCATTTGCACCGCCCATGTGGCTAGGGGCCTTACTCCTTGATCGCGTTGAGATAGAGCGAAGGGTCGAAATACCGGGACGCAGGCACCGGGTTTTCGATCTTCGCGAAGGCAGTGAAGAAGTCCGTCACCTGCTGCAGCCATCTTGTCACCGTTCCGTCCGCATATTTCGGCAGCCACTCGCGCGAGGTGAACACCTTCTGCGCCTTGAACTGTTTCATCAGCTCCGGCAGCGCGACGTTCTGATATCGCTGCTGTTGCAATGTCGCGATGGCCTGATCGGCATTCTGCACCATATAATCGTTAGCCCGCGCCCAGGCCTGGATGATGCGGGTGAGCACGTCCTTGTTCTTCTCATGAAATCCATTCGACGCGACCCAGCCGTCGACGATGGCCGCGTCCGGATAGAACGCGGAAGCGTCGATCAGCATCCTGGCATCAGGCGACTTCTCCTGTACGGCCACGTTGAACGGCACCCAGAGCGCGACTGCAGGCACCGCCCGCGAAATGAATGCCGTCACCGCATCCGGCATGCGCTGATTGACCATGGTCACCGCCCCCGGATCGACGCCGTTGCTGCGCAACGCCTTGTCCAGAAACACGTGCGCGGTCGTGCCGAGCGTCGTCGCGATTTTCTTCCCCTTGAGGTCGGCGATGCTGTTGACGCCCATATCCGGGTGAACCCAAAGCTGCGCCGTGGCGAATTCGATGTCGTTGATCAAAAACACTTTGCCCTGTCCCCGCGCCGGGAAGTTGGACAAAACGGCGCCGGTCGAGAGCATGTCGATGCTGCCTCCCGTCATAGCCTGGAAGACCTCGAGCCCGGTCTGAAACTGGATGTACTCCATTTCCAGGTCGTGCTCCTTCCAGAGTCCCTGCGACTCGGCGAGCCACATCTGTCCGTCCACCGCAAGCGTGTGCAGATAACCGAGCCTGATCTTGAACGGCGGGGCAGCAATCGCCTGCGACGCAAGCATACGCGAGAGCGCCGGGCTGAAAACCGCGGCACCGGACGATTTCAGGAAACGACGACGATGCATGCAAACCTCCGATTTGATGCGGCTACGCCGCGAGGCGCCGCTGCGCTTCCTGCGCGGCGTATTCGCGCATGACGAGATCGTGGATGCGCGCGCGCAATGCGCTGAACTCCTGGGTGTCCTGCAGCGCGT
>DATCJI010000056.1:0-8566 GCA_036562835.1 Xanthobacteraceae bacterium
CGGCACGAAGGGATTTCACCTCTGAGCCGGTCAGGGCAACGCCTGCCTCGAAAGTTTCCTCGAGATGATAATTGAACCGCGCCCGTCGGTTTTGAGCAACCACGCGAAAGTTCTCGGAGGATTTTTCGGCCATGCTGTTCCAGGCACTCGTGGTCCTTGCAGACTTTTCACTTGCGCTCGCGCCCCTCGACGGGCGGCAACGATTTTATATATGCCGCGATTGCCGCCCGGTCCTTATCCGGCAGCCGCGATGTATTGCTCACGACCTTGCTCATTGCGCCCCCCACTGAATCGCCGTCCGGCAGATCGCCGGTCTCAAGGATTCGCGTTCCCGGCGGGCCTTCACGTCTAAAGGGTATGAATGCGCTTGGCTTCTGCGATGACCGACCACAGGCGCTCAGGGCTGGCAGGCATGTCCACGTGGCGAATGCGGTAAGCCCGCCAAAGCGCATCGGCGACTGCGTTCATCACCGCGGGGCATGAGCCGATTGCGCCGGCTTCGCCCGCGCCCTTGACGCCCAAAGGATTGGTGCGGCACGGCACGTTGCGCGTTTCAAAGACCAGGCTGGGGATGTCGCCGGCACGGGGCAGCGCATAATCCATCAAGGAAGCGCTGAGCAGTTGCCCCGACTCCGATTCGTACACCGTATTCTCCATGACTGCTTGGCCGATGCCCTGCGCCACGCCTCCGTGCACCTGGCCCGCAAGCAGCAACGGGTTGAGCGTTGCACCGAAATCGTCGACCACAATGTAGTCGACTATGTGAAGGCCGCCGGTTTCAGGGTCGATCTCGACCTCTGCGAGGTGCGTACCGTTCGGGTAGGTGGCGGCCTCGGGCACGAATGCATGCTCGGCTGACAAGTCGCGCCCGTGCAAGCGGTGCGCGAGATCGGCCAATGTGATCAGGCGATCGGTACCAGCGACGCGGATGGCTGCCTCTGTGATTTCGAGATCGTCTGCTGAAGCCTCGAGCGCTTCGGCTGCGATGTCCTTGAGCTTGCGGGCAAGCTGGTCGGCGGCACTCGCCAAGGATGCGCCCCCGCATGGGATGGAGCTGGATCCACCGGTCCCCATGCCGGTTGCAATAAGGTCAGTGTCGCCTTGGAATACGCGTACCGCATCGGGTGGAAGCCCAAAACGATCGGCAACGATCTGCGCATAGGCGGTGGCGTGGCCTTGCCCGGTCGATTGCGTGCCCGTGAGCACGGTCATGCCTCCATCCGGGTCGAGGCGGATATGCGCCTTGTCGGGTCCGTTATTTCCGCAGGCCTCAACATAGGTGGCAATGCCGATCCCGCGCAGCCGGCCGGTCGAGCGCGACCGGCGCAGCCGTTGATTGAACTTGTTCCAATCGCTCAGCTCTTGCGCCCGGTCTAGGTGACCGGCGAACTCGCCGGAGTCATATGTCTTGCTTGTTGCGGTCGTGTGCGGCATGCGCTTGATAAAATTTGTGCGCCGGAGCCTGTCCGGCGCAATGTCAAGATCGCGCGCCGCCACATCCACGAGACGCTCGATCAGATACGCCGCTTCGGGACGGCCCGCCCCTCGATACGCATCGACGGGCGCTGTATTGGTGAACGCGCCCCGCACCCGGACATGGCATGCCGGTATGTCATAGGCCCCCGGCGACATGCCGGCCCCAAGAAACGGGATGAAGGGAGCGTAGGTCGAGAGATAGGCGCCCATATCCGCCAGAATGTCGACCGTGAGGGCAAGGAAGCGGCCCTTGCGATCGAGCGCAAGCCTTGCCGACGTCTGATTGTCGCGTCCATGCGCATCGGCAAGAAAATGCTCGCTGCGCTCCGATACCCACTTGACCGGCCGGCCGAGCTCCCGTGATGCGAATGCCGCAAGCGCATATTCGCGGTAGGTGAAAAGCTTGGTGCCGAAGCCGCCGCCCACATCGGGCGTGATCACCCGCATGGAATTAGCAGGAATCTTGAGCACGTCGCGGCACAGCACATCGCGAACGGCGTGGCTCCCTTGGCTGCCCAGTGTCAGGGTAAGACGGCCGCCCTCGCACTCGGCCACCACGGCACGAGTGTCGAGATAGTTGGCAACGACGCGCTGGTTGATAACCGTAAGCGAGGCAACGTGATCGGCTTGTGCAAAGGCGGCCGCAGTTGCCTGGCTGTCGCCGATGTGCATTTCGAACGCCAGGTTGCTCTGCAATTGCCGCCACACGCAAGGAGCGCTGGGCTCTAGCGCCGCTGCTGAACCGATCACATGCGGGAGCGGTTGCCATTCGATCTGGATGGCTTCTGCCGCATCGCGCGCGTGCTGCAGTGTATCGGCAACAACGAAGGCAATTGCATCCCCCACATAACGCACCTCGTCCTGCGCGAGTATCGGATAGGCGGGAACTGCGATCTTGACGTTGGGTATTTCGACGTGGCACGGCAAATGGCCAAGTTCGGCGGTTTCAGCCGCCGACAGCACGAGTGCTGCGGCCGGCATCGCGCGCGCTGCGCTCAGATCAGTCAGCCTGAATCGCGCGTGCGCATGCGGCGAGCGCAACACGACCGCATGCAACAGTCCCGCGGGCATATGATCGGCCACATAATGCCCCTGCCCGCGCAGGAGTGGCGCATCCTCCTTTCGTGCTATGGGGTTGCCGACACCGAACTTCATGGAATGTCTCGGTCCGTGGACGCCAGGCTAAGCAACAATCGCAGCGCTCTTTTCCTCGACCGCGACGGCGTGATCAATATCGATCGCGGGTATGTGCATAAGATCGAGGAGTTCGAGTTCGTTTCAGGCATTTTTGATCTCGCCCGATTTTGGGCTCAGGAGATCGACCGCCCGATCATCGTCATCAGCAACCAGTCCGGAATTGGGCGCGGCTATTTCGAAGAGAATGCATTTGCCGAGCTCACGGACTGGATGTGCAGACGCTTCGCAGCAGAAGGCGCGCCGATCGCGCGGGTTTATCATTGCCCATTTCATCCGGAGCATGGGATCGGAAGCTATAAGGCAGATCACCCGTGGCGAAAGCCCTTGCCTGGCATGTTCCTGCAGGCGGCAGCCGACTTCGATCTGGACCTTGACCGCTGCATCGCCGTTGGTGACCGCCTTACAGACATTCAAGCCGCTGCCGAGGCAGGAATAGGTCTGCGTATTTTGGTTGGTGTGGGACATCCTGAACAATCGACCGGCCTACCCACCTATGCGCATGCGGTCGGCTTGCCCGAGACCCTCGCAATCGTGCGTAGCTATTCCTCGCAGGCCTCCGCCACACATGGCTGACAGCGCAGCTGACATCGAGAGTCCACCGAGTCCGCGCCGGGGTGGCAGCAAAATCCTCCTCGCAGCGACAAAGATTCTCATCACGGGCGGGTGCTTCTGGTACTTGTCACGACAGATCGACACCGGTGCATTGCTTTCTGGCCTTTCGCGCATGGACCTGTGGTGGCTGAGCGCCGCCACGCTTCTCCTGATGCTGGAAATTCCGCTCGTCGCTCTGCGCTGGCGTGCGATCGTCAACGCGATCGCGCAAAGGCGTTGGCACGCGCCCGTGGGCGCCATGATCGCCATTGCGGCCATCAGCGCGTTCTTTTCCCAGGTCTTGCCGGGAATTGCCGGTGAAGGCATCCGCTCATGGTTGCTCGTCCGGCTTGGTTGTGGGTGGCGAACAGGCATCAGCAGCGTCGTCGTGGACCGCGCAGTCGGGGTGGGCCTGCTGCTTGTGCTAACGTTGCTCATCTTGCAGCTGCCGTCGAGCCTGTCCGCGCTGGGTGGGTTTCGCGATCTGGTCTATGCGGTTTACGGTGCATGCCTGTTGCTCGGCGTCGTTGCGCTCATGTTATTGCCTAAGCTTATCCCGTTGCTGGCGCGGTATCGCTATTCACGATGGGCTGCTGATTTGCTGGAAAGTGTGCGCCGCGTGCTGTTGGGGCGCAGTGCGGCCATCGTGCTGGGCATCGGACTGGCTGTGCATGCGCTGACCATCCTTGCCATCTGGTGCGTTGGGCGGGCGCAAGGGCTGGCGCTTCCCCTGGGGGATGCCGCGGTTCTGTTCGCCATTGTGCTTGGGGTTGCGTTGGTGCCGATCTCGGTCGGCGGCTGGGGCGTGCGGGAGCTCGCCGTCGTTACCGTGCTTGGCCGCCATGGTCTTCCTGCCGAACAGGCGTTGCTGTTCTCAGTGTGCTTCGGCTTCGTGCTGGCGATGAGCTCTCTGCCCGGCGGGATTACTTGGATTTTTTACTCCGCGGACAAGGCGGCCGCCTCGACCTAGACCGGGTACGTCCTACTCGCGTCCATACACGTCGTCGAGCCGCACGATGTCGTCTTCGCCCAGATAGCTGCCTACCTGCACTTCGATCAGTTCCAGCGCGATCTTTCCGGGATTGGAGAGCCGATGCACACTGCCGATCGGAATGTAGATGGACTCGTTCTCGTGCACCGTGCGCACCTCGCCATTGCTGGCCACCTCTGCCGTCCCGCTCACCACGACCCAATGCTCCGAACGGTGGAAGTGCTTCTGCAGCGACAGCGTGCAACCCGGCTTCACCACGATGCGCTTGACGCGATATCGCGCGGCCAGGTCCACGTCCTGATAGTGCCCCCAGGGCCGATAGACGCGTCGATGCTCGACGGCCGCGGGATGGTTCTGCATCTTGAGCCGCTCGACTACTTTCTTGACCTGCTCAGCCTGCGCACGCGATGCGACCAAAACCGCATCTCCCGTTGCAATGACGATGACATCATCGAGACCGATGGCGGCTGTAAGCAGTCCATCCTCCGAACGGATCAGCGAATTGCGCGTATCCACGGTGAGCACAGATCCCGAGGTCGCATTGCCCGCCTCATCACGCTCGAGCACGTCCCACACCGCGCTCCAGTTGCCGATATCAGACCAGCCTGGATCGGTCGGCACAACCACGGCTCGCCGCGTTCGCTCCATCACCGCATAATCAATCGACTTCTGCGGCGCGCGTGCAAAGGGTGCAGGCGCGAGCCGCAGAAAGTCGAGATCACGGGCGACGCCATCGACCGAGGCCTTCACTGCCTCGGCAATGAGCGGCTCGAACCGTTCGATCTCGTCCAGCATGGTTCGTGCATGAAAGAGAAAGTTACCGCTGTTCCAGAGATAATTCTGCGCAACGTACCCCGCGGCGGTGGCGGCGTCCGGCTTTTCCACGAATGCCTCGATCGCGTGGGCGTGCGCCCGGTCAAGTTTAGCGCCGGTACGGATATAACCATAGCTCGTCGCTGGGTGGGTTGGCTTGATGCCAAATGCCACGATGTGACCCTGGGCGGCGAGTTGCGCGCCAACGAGGCACGCCCGCTTGAATTCGTCAGGCTCGCGCATGACGTGGTCCGCGGCAAGCATCAGCACGAGTGCGTCGGCGTCCCGCTCCATCGCAAGCAACGCAGCAGCCCCAACCGCAGGGCCGGAATCGCGGCGCATAGGCTCAAGCACGATATCGGCGTCTATGCCTTGCGCCCGCAACTGTTCTGCTACAACAAAGCGAAAATCGGCATTCGTAATAATGATCGGCCGATCGAAGAGGCCCGCATCAGAAATACGGCCGAGAACTTGTTGGAACGTGGAGTGCGTGCCCACGAGCGGCACGAACTGCTTGGGCATGCTTTCGCGTGAAACCGGCCACAAGCGCGTGCCCGCGCCGCCGCACATGATCACCGGAACGATCGGGTTCGTCATGCGTGGAAGGTTTAGCAGAACAGCCTGCCCGTTCTAAAGCCGCCAGACCTCGATGCCCTTGGGCGTTGCTGTTCGGTCAAGTACTGCTTTGACGTCGAGAACCAGGCCTCTTCCATCTTTCAGCAATGGGGCTATGAAAGACCATCCCGAGCGCCGGTAGGCATCGTGCGCGACGGCAAGGATGACCGCGTCAGCGGGCCGAAGCTGTTTCTCCAAAACGATCCCGTAGTGCTTCATCGCAAGCTGCGGATCGGCAACCGGATCGTGCACTTGCACGTCGATGCCGAATGATTGCAGCTCGCGAACAATCTCGACCACCTGCGAATTGCGAATGTCGATGACGTTCTCCTTGAAGGCGAGCCCCAGCACAGTGACGAGACGTGCCGATTGGCCTGCCTTGAGCAGCCGGCGCACGCATTCACGCGCAACGCGCACGCCCATGGAGTCGTTCGTGCGGCGGCCGGCGAGGATCACATCCGGGTGGTAGCCGGCTTTCTGCGCGCGGAATGTGAGGTAATAGGGATCCACCCCTATGCAGTGACCGCCGACCAGCCCCGGGCTGAAGTTGAGGAAATTCCACTTGGTCGCAGCTGCCGCGAGCACCTCCTGGGTATCGATCCCGAGCCGGTGAAAAATGGCGGAGAGTTCGTTCATGAAAGCAACGTTCAGGTCGCGTTGCGCATTCTCGATCACCTTGGCGGCTTCTGCGACCTTGATCGAGGGTGCCCGATGCAATCCGGCAGTAACAACGGATCCATACACGTTTGCGATGATCTCGAGGGTGCGCGCATCCTGGCCCGATACGACTTTCCTGATCGACTCGAAGCGGTGCACCTGATCGCCCGGATTGATACGTTCCGGAGAATATCCCACCGTGAAGTCGCGTCCGGCCTCAAGCTGAGAGGCGCGCTCCAGCACGGGGATACACTCCTCCTCCGTCGCGCCGGGGTAGACAGTCGATTCGAATACGACGATGTCGCCTTTCTTCAAGAGTGCACCGACTGTTTGGGATGCCCGCAACAGAGCCGTGAGATCGGGCCGGCGCGCTGCGTCGATCGGCGTCGGTACGGTCACGATGTAAAAATCTGCCCGCGCGAGCTCATCCGCATTGGCAGTGAAGCGCAAGCTCGGATTCGCAAGATCTTTCACGTCGATTTCACGCGTGCGATCGTGCCCTTTTCTGAGTTCCTCGATTCGGACGGCATCGATGTCGAAGCCGATCACAGGTCTTCCCTGCCTGGCGAATGCCACAGCAACCGGCAGTCCCACATAGCCAAGACCAATGACCGCAAGCTTTCGACCGTGCGCCACGACTGCTTCCAATCTCGCCACCCGCGGGCTTGATCATCGCAAGTCGGATTTATCCGACTTGCGCAGTTAAGGTACCGAACTCGGGTAAACCCGAGTTCGGGTGGTCTATCTCTTTTCAGTAGAGGATGGACTGCTGGGTCAAGCCCGGCAATGACGAATCGAGTCAATGCAAGCGGACCCGGTCCTATGACGCGCATCAAAGCAGCCGGTGGTAAAGGGCGACGATCTCGGCGCCGATGCGCTCGCTGGAGAACTCCTCCTCGACGAGCTTGCGGCTGGCGGCGCCGAATGAACGTCTGAGCGGGCCGTCGGCGGCAAGGCAATCCATCGCTTGCGCGAGTGCCTCGACATTGTCGCGCGGCACCAGCAACGCGTTCACATTCTGCCGTGCGATTGCACGGCAACCTGGCACGTCGGTTGCGATAAGCGGGCGGCCGCACGCCGCCGCCTGGATCAGGCTCAGGGGCAATCCTTCGCGATGAGAGGGCAGAACGGCAATGTGCGCCTTGCGCCACAACCCCGGAATGTCCTCCACAAACCCAAGATAACTGAGATTTCGCTGCGCCTTCCACCTTTCGATCTCCTCCAACGAAATAGAAGTCGGATTTGCCGCATCCGGAGTGCCGGCAATGAGCAGGTGAATATCGCGACCGCGCTCGACGAGGCGAGCGTGCGCCGCAACGAGCGGGCGGATTCCTTTGGATTCGACGAGCCGGCCCACAAACGCGACGGCAATAGGGCCTCCGGGCTCCGGAGCGGGTGTCATTTCGTCGACGTCCACGCCGGAGCCCGGGATTAACGCAATCTGCTGTCTGTCCACCCCCAGGCTGACCATGAGAGATTCGTCATCGCGATTCTGCACCAGTACCGCGGAACGGCGGCGGCTGAGCAGCGACCGCAGCGCTGGTCGCAGCGCCGAGCGTACCAATCGGTGCGAGAGCGCGTCGCTGATGAAAAGCGTGCCCAGGCCCGTCATCGCGTTAAGACAAGTCAGCGGGAGGCCGGTCGCGGCCAATGAGCCAACAATTGTCGCGGGCAGCGCGACGTGGTGGGCGATGTCGGGCTTCAGATTGCGATAAAGAGCGCGCACCTCGCGGACGACGCGGGCTAGGTCGAAGGGATTTAGGCTCCCGCGCCGCCACCCGACCGGATGCAGGCGAAAACCTTCTGCCTTTATGTGTTCGCCGTGTCGGTCTACTCGCGTGGCCACATGCACCTCGAAGCCGGCGGCACACGCCGCGCGCGCCATGGGCAGCCGATGCGAAATGAAATACCAGTCCTCGGTCACCAAATAGACGATGCGAGGTGCTCGCCTTACGGTCACAGCGTCCACGGTTTGACCGCCAGGGACGCGCGCGCGCAGCGCATCCACGGCACCGATGATGTGGTAAAGACTCGTGGCTCTTGCCGCCTCGTGGACAAAACTGCCGTCTGGCTTGAGCTGATCAAACCATAATCCAGGTACCGAGGCTGTGAGAAAACGCCGAAGCCCGCGGATTGCAGCCAGCACATCCGCGGGGGCGCGCTCCGTTAACAGATAAGCCCGCACGCGCTCCGCCTGGGCCCACAGGCGGGCGACCGAATCGTAGA
>DATCJI010000090.1:0-10674 GCA_036562835.1 Xanthobacteraceae bacterium
GCGCGATTTTGGTGATGCGCGCCACGCGCGCATCGACCGTTACCTGAAGCTCACGTCCGCGCGTATCGACGGCGCGCAACGTGTAGGAGGCACCATGTCGTTGTGGGCGAGTGAGAGGCTCAAGCCCCTTCGACCTCACAACTGCAAGCACCTCGTGCGGCGGTACTGCCGGATGCGCGGGCGGACCAAACAACTGCGCCCGTGCCGGCGCACCCTGTGCAAGAGCAAGGACAATGGCCGTGGCAGCGAGTACCAGCGCCTTGTGGCCCATTCCCAATGAGTTCCACTCGAAATCCAAATGAACGGCGCGAGCTTGGCTCCGCAAATAGGGCGGAGCTGGGGCGCTCTCCAAACATCAACAACCCGCATCCAGGATTGCGGTGAATGAATCGACTTCGGCCGCCGTAGTCGCAAACGAAGTGACCAGGCGCACCAGGCGGGTGTCGCGTGCCAGTCCAAGGTCTTCACCGTTCGTACGCCATTGGCCGTAGATCGCGCCGGCCGAGCGTAGCCGCTCATCCATGTGGGTCGGTAATGCAACGAACACCTCGTTCGCCTCGACGGGCCAGATTGGCGGCACGCCAGCCTTGTAGAGGCGCGCGCTCAGCCGATCCGCCATGTCGTTCGCATGCCGCGCGAGCCTGAGCCAGAGACCATCGCCGCAATAGGCGGCAAGCTGGGCCGCGACAAAGCGGTGCTTCGAAACGAGGTGGCCGGCCCGCTTCCGCCGTTCCGGCATATGCCGGGCGCGTGCGGGGTCGAAGAAGATGATCGCCTCGCATGCAAGCGCGCCACCCTTCGTGGCTCCGAACGAAAGAACGTCAACGCCCGCCCGCCACGTCGCATCAGCCGGCGAGACATTCATGCGCGCGAGCGCATTGCCCAGGCGCGCGCCATCCATGTGTATGGCAATCCCATGCGGCCGAACCATTTCGGCCAGCTCACAAAGCTCGCGCGGCCGATAGATCGTGCCTGCCTCTGTGGCTTGCGACACCGAGAGTACGGAAGGCGTGACGTGGTGAGGTGCGGCCCAATCGCGCTCGAGCGCTTTGCGCAGCTCCGAAGGCGCGATCTTTCCTGCCTTGCCGGGCATGGTGATGAGCTTTATGCCGCCCCCGAAAAACTCCGGGGCGCCGCATTCGTCGGTGGCGATATGCGAGTCCTCGTGACAGAGCACAGCGCCCCAGGGCGGCGTCAGATGGGCGATGGCAATCGCATTGGCGGCCGTGCCCGTTGCGACGAGAAAAACGGCGACCTCGCGCTCGAACATCTCTGCAAGGCGGCCCTCGATTTCTTTCGTCCACGGATCCCGTCCGTAGGCCAGGACCTTGCCGTCATTTGCGCGCGCGATTCCCGCAAGGATTTCAGGTGCGATCCCGGCCGCATTATCGCTCGCAAAGTTCATTGAGGGCTCTCGATATGCAAAACGGAACGTTACCTTCGCGACCGTGTTCAGCCGATGGGAAAACTTCACCGGAAAGCCAATTCGGCATAGGCGAAGGCTTGTATTCCCGGGTAGAATTTGGCACGGTAAAGTAGGACAGCATTGCTGTCCCAATTGCGGATTCGGTCCGGCACAATTCGCCGACACGGTTGGGCGGAAAGGGCGGTACCGTCGAGACGAGCGGCCAAGCGCCTATGCCCTGGGCGAGCAAGGCCGCCAAGCGCAATACCGATGTTGAGGCGCGGCACCCAAGGGTGGCATCCGAGGGTGCTGCGGACGCGCCACGGTGCGCCGGTGAGTCCTCGCAAGCTAATGAGGCTCCACGGTGACCTGCGCCGGAGCGAGGATGCGAGGATACCATGCGCGTGCACCGCGCAGCCGCCATGAACGAGCTGGCCGCAATGCCGGGCGAGCCTCAAGGACTCTTTGATCCTTCACTCGAGAAGGATTCCTGCGGCGTCGGTTTCATTGCCGATATCAAAGCGCGCGCCTCGCACAAGATCGTGCAGGATGCGCTCTCCATTCTCTGCAATCTCGAACATCGCGGCGCGGTAGGCGCCGATCCGCGCGCCGGCGACGGGGCGGGAATTCTCGTGCAGATCCCGCACAAATTCTTTGCGGCCAAAGCCGACCGGTTGGGATTCTCGCTCCCCAAGCCGGGCGAATATGCGGTCGGCGCCCTGTTCATGCCGCGCGACCGCGACTGGGGCCAGATCATTCGCGACATCTGGGCACAGATGATCAGGCGCGAGGGCATGACGCTCCTCGGCTGGCGCGAGGTCCCGACCGACAATTCAACTCTCGGCGAATCCGTGAAGCCCACCGAGCCGCAGCACCTGCAGGTGTTCATCGGCCGCGGCAGAAAAATCAAGAATGCGGATGAATTCGAGCGGCGCCTGTACATTCTGCGCAAGGCGATCTCGCATGCGATCTACACGCGCAAGGACCGCAAGCTCGCGGGCTACTACCCGGTCTCCGTGTCATGCCGGACGGTCATCTACAAAGGCATGTTTTTGGCCGACCAGCTCCTCACCTATTATCCCGATCTGCATGCTCCCACTTTCGTGAGCGCGATGGCGCTCGTGCACCAGCGCTTCTCCACGAACACCTTTCCGACCTGGTCGCTCGCGCACCCTTATCGAATGATCGCGCATAACGGCGAGATCAATACGCTGCGCGGCAACGTGAACTGGATGGCGGCCCGTCAGGCATCGGTTTCCTCGCCACTGCTCGGCGACGACATCAACAAGCTGTGGCCTATCTCCTACGAGGGCCAATCCGACACCGCCTGCTTCGATAATGCGCTCGAGTTTCTGGTGCGGGGCGGCTACTCGCTCGCGCATGCCATGATGATGATGATTCCGGAAGCGTGGGCGGGCAATCCGCTCATGGACGAGGAACGGCGCGCCTTCTACGAGTACAACGCTGCGCTGATGGAGCCGTGGGACGGCCCCGCGGCGATCGCCTTCACCGACGGCCGCCAGATCGGCGCCACGCTCGATCGCAACGGACTGCGCCCGGCGCGATATTTCCTGACGCGGGACGGCCGCATCATCATGGCCTCCGAAATGGGCGTGCTGCCGATCCCGGAGCGCGACATCGTCCAGAAATGGCGCCTGCAGCCCGGCAAGATGCTGCTCGTCGATCTCGATGAGGGCCGGCTCATTCCGGACGAGGAGCTCAAGGCGACGCTTGCCAAGAGCCACCCTTACACGGAGTGGCTCGAGCGCACACAGATCGTGCTCGAGGAGCTTCCGCCTGCGGCAGAGCAAGCGCCGTTATCCAATTTATCGCTCCTCGATCGGCAGCAGGCTTTCGGCTACACGCAGGAGGATTTGCGTCTGTTGATGTCGCCCATGGCTATTGCGGGCGAGGAGGCGGTCGGCTCGATGGGCAACGACACGCCCATCTCCGCGCTGTCCAGCAAACCGAAGCTGCTGTTCACCTATTTCAAGCAGAACTTCGCGCAGGTCACCAATCCTCCCATAGACCCCATCCGCGAAGAGCTCGTGATGAGTCTCGTCTCCATCATCGGGCCGCGGCCGAACCTGTTCGATCTCGAAGGCACTTCGCGCATGAAGCGCCTCGAGGTGCGCCAGCCCATTCTCACCAATGCGGACCTGGAGAAGATCAGGGCCATTTCGGAAGTGGGCGACGGCCATTTCAAGTCGCGCATTCTGGACACCACCTGGCCTGTGGAGCAGGGCCCGGGCGGCCTCAAGGAGGCGCTCGATACCTTGTGTGCGCGCGCCGAAGCAGCCGTGCGCGAAGGCATCAACATCATCATTCTGTCAGACCGACGCGCGGGCGAGCAGAACATACCGATACCCTCGCTCCTCGCCTGTGCAGCCGTGCATCATCACCTCATCCGCCAGGGATTGCGCACCTCCGTGGGCCTCGTAATCGAATCGGGCGAGCCGCGCGAAGTGCACCATTTCTGCTGCCTCGCCGGCTATGGGGCCGAGGCCATCAACCCCTATCTCGCCTTCGAGACGCTGCTGGCCATGAAGGACAAGCTGCCGCAGAAGCTCGACGAGAAGGAGATCATCAAGCGCTACATCAAATCCGTCGACAAGGGCATTCTGAAGGTAATGTCCAAGATGGGCATCTCCACATACCAGTCCTATTGCGGAGCGCAGATTTTTGACGCGGTCGGACTAAAGTCCGACTTTGTCGCCGAATATTTCACCGGCACCGCGACCCGAATCGAAGGTGTCGGGCTTCTCGAGATCGCGGAAGAAACGGTGCGGCGCCACCGCGATGCATTCGGCGACGCGCCGATTTATCGCCACGCGCTCGACGTCGGCGGCGAGTATCAGTTCCGCCTGCGCGGCGAGGATCACGTCTGGACCGCGCAGACGGTGGCGGCGCTCCAGCATGCGGTGCGCGGCAATGTTCCCGAGCAGTATCGAATTTATGCGCAGGCCAGCAACGAGCAGTCCGAGAGACTTCTCACCATTCGCGGGCTGTTCCGGCTGAAATCGGCGCACGAGGACCGCCGTCAACCGGTGCCCATCGACGAGGTCGAGCCGGCGGCACGCATCGTGCGCCGCTTCTCCACCGGCGCCATGTCGTTCGGCTCCATCTCGCGCGAGGCGCACACGACGCTCGCCATCGCCATGAACCGCATCGGCGGCAAGTCGAATACGGGCGAAGGCGGAGAGGAGGCGGACCGCTTCAAGCCGTTGGCTAACGGCGATTCCATGCGCTCGGCCATCAAGCAGGTCGCCTCCGGCCGTTTCGGGGTGACGACGGAGTATCTGGTGAACTCCGACATCATGCAGATCAAGATGGCCCAGGGAGCAAAGCCGGGAGAAGGCGGCCAGCTCCCCGGACACAAGGTCGATCAGACGATTGCACGCGTGCGCCATTCAACGCCGGGCGTCGGCCTGATCTCGCCCCCGCCGCACCACGACATCTATTCAATCGAGGATCTCGCGCAACTCATCTTTGACCTGAAAAACGTCAATCCGGATGGCTGGGTCTCGGTCAAGCTCGTCGCCGAAGTCGGTGTCGGCACCGTGGCCGCGGGCGTTTCCAAGGCACGTGCCGATCACGTCACCATAGCGGGTTTCGAAGGCGGCACCGGCGCTTCTCCGCTCACCTCGATCAAGCACGCAGGCTCGCCCTGGGAGATCGGCCTTGCCGAGACGCATCAGACGCTCGTAGCGAACCGCCTGCGCGGCCGCATCGCCGTGCAGGTCGACGGCGGCTTGCGCACCGGACGCGATGTCGTCGTTGGCGCGCTTCTCGGTGCCGACGAGTTCGGTTTCTCGACCGCGCCCCTGATCGCCGCGGGCTGCATCATGATGCGCGTCTGCCATCTCAACACTTGTCCCGTCGGGGTAGCGACGCAGGACCCGCTATTGCGCAAGCGTTTTGTTGGCCAGCCGGAACATGTCATCAACTTCTTCTTCTTCGTGGCCGAAGAAGTGCGCGGGCTCATGGCCGAGATGGGCTTCCGCACGTTCAGCGAAATGATCGGGCAGATGCAGATGCTCGACCGTCGCCAGGTGATCGAGCATTGGAAGGCGAAGGGTCTCGATTTCTCCAGGCTGTTCTTCAAGCCGCAAGCCGCCCCGGACGTGGCCATCCATAATTCCGAAGCGCAGAACCACGGGCTCGACAAGGTGCTCGACCGGCGGCTGATCGAGGAGGCAGGCCCGGCACTCGAACACCGCACACCCGTGCGCATCGAGATGCCCATCCGCAATACCGACCGCGCGACGGGCGCCATGCTCTCGGGCGAAGTGGCCAAGCGCTACGGGCACGAAGGTCTGCGCGACGAGACCATCCACGTGAAGTTTACCGGCACTGCCGGGCAGAGCTTTGGCGCATGGCTCGCGCGCGGAGTGAGCTTCGAGCTCGAAGGTGATGCCAACGACTATGTGGGCAAGGGCCTCTCCGGCGGGCGCATCGTCGTGCGTCCGGCGGCGGATGCGGGCATCGTGCCGGAGGAATCGATCGTTGTCGGCAATACGGTGCTCTATGGCGCGATTGAGGGTGAATGCTACTTCCGCGGAGTTGCCGGCGAACGATTTGGGGTGCGCAACTCAGGCGCGATAGCGGTCATCGAGGGGGCGGGCGACCATTGCTGCGAATACATGACGGGCGGCATCGTGGTCGTGCTTGGCCGCACAGGCCGCAATTTCGCAGCAGGCATGTCGGGCGGCATTGCCTACGTGCTTGACGACGACGGCACGTTCCCGACCCGCTGCAACATGGCGATGATCGAGCTTGAGCCGGTGCCGCAGGAAGAGGAAGCGAGCGCGCGCATCTACCATCAGGTGCATGATCTTGCGTCGCACGGCCGGGTCGATGTGCTCGAGGACATGACCCGCTTCGATACCGAGAGGCTCAAGCTCTTGATCGGGCGTCACGCCCGATTCACCGGTTCAACGGTGGCGGCGCGCATTCTTGGCGAGTGGAACAGCTATTGCCCGAAATTCCGTAAGGTGATGCCGGTCGAATACCGGCGTGCCCTTGCCGAGATGGAAAGGGCTCGCACCATGCAGGCGGCCGAATAGCAGCGCATGGGCAAGGTTACCGGCTTCCTCGAATACGAGCGCAGCGACCGCCACTACCAGCCAGTCGAACAGCGCATCAGGCACTGGCACGAGTTCGTGCTGCCGCTGCCCGAAGAGGAGACGCGCACACAGGCGGCGCGCTGCATGGATTGCGGCATCCCGTATTGCCATTCCGGATGCCCGGTTAACAATCAGATTCCTGACTGGAACGATCTCGTTTATCGCGGCAACTGGGAGGAAGCCGCGCGCAACCTGCACAGCACCAACAATTTCCCGGAAATGACGGGGCGCATCTGCCCGGCGCCGTGCGAGGCTTCCTGTACGCTCAACCTCGACGACAATCCGGTGACGATTAAAACTATCGAGTGCGCGATTGCCGATCGCGCGTTCGAACAGGGATGGATCAAGCCCGATGTGCCGGCGCAGCGTACGGGAAAGAACGTCGCGATCGTCGGCTCAGGTCCGGCGGGACTTGCCTGCGCGCAGCAGCTCGCACGCGCCGGGCACGACGTGCATGTCTTCGAAAAGCATGCGCGGGCCGGTGGGTTGCTCACCTACGGCATTCCGGACTTCAAAATGGAAAAACACATCGTGGCGCGGCGCGTGGCGCAGATGCAGGCGGAGGGCGTGGCGTTCCATTACGGCGCGCATGTGGGGGTGGCCGTGCCGATCGAGAAGCTGCTCAACGAATATGATGCGCTCGTTCTTGCCGGGGGCGCCGAGGAGGCGCGCGACCTTCGCATCCCGGGCCGGGAGCTTGCCGGCATTCATTTCGCAATGGATTTCCTGCCGCAGCAGAATCGGCGCATAAGCGGCGAGTCGCTGCATGGCGCCGAGCCCATTCTGGCGAAAGACAAGCACGTGGTGGTGATCGGAGGTGGTGACACGGGGTCCGACTGTATCGGCACCGCTATTCGCCAAGGCGCGCGTTCGGTCACCAATTTCGAGATCATGCCGCAGCCGCCGGAGAAGGAGAACAAGCTCCTGACCTGGCCGGATTGGCCGCTCAAGCTGCGGACCTCGGCAAGTCACGAGGAGGGCTGTGACCGCGACTTCGCGGTCATGACCGCGAAATTCTCCGGGGCCGACGGACGCGTGCGAAAGCTTCATTGCGTGCGCGTCGACGAGAAGTTCAAGCCGGTTGCCGGCACCGACTTCGAGCTCGATGCAGAGCTTGTGCTGCTGGCCATGGGCTTCGTGCATCCCGTGCACGAAGGCATGATCAAGAAACTCGCGGTCGCGCTTGATCCGCGCGGCAACGTGAAGGCGGATACGATCAATTACCGCAGCTCGCTGGATAAGGTTTTTGCCGCCGGCGACATGCGGCGGGGCCAGTCACTGGTGGTATGGGCGATCCGTGAAGGCCGCCAATGCGCGCATGCCGTCGACAAGTTTCTCATGGGTACGACCGCTCTGCCCCGCTGATCCGCGATGCGGTGGTTGTTCTCGCCGCGAGTACCAAAAAAATTTCGGATTGCTGCGCGCAATCGCGGTTAGCGACTACAGCATGATCAGACCGAGTTGCGCAGCCTTCGTCACTGCTTCTGTGCGGCTGTCCGCGGCGAGCTTGGCCAGAATGGCCGCGACGTGAAATTTGGCGGTGTGAAACGAAATGCCAAGCCTGCGCGCAATGACCTTGTTGGACGCACCATCCGCCAGCGCGGCAAGCACGTCGAGCTCCCGGCGGGTCAGGCGTGCGTGTGCGTTGGCTGCCGATGAAGGTTCGTCATGAGAGGCTCCCTCGAGCAGACCTGGAAGTAGCTCGTCCGCCTCCACCAACATCGCATCGATGGGCATGTGCTGTGATTGGGCGAGCGCGGGTATAGGCGCAGCGGCCACACTGACGACGCTGAAAAAGCGGTCGAGCCGTAGCAGGTCTTCGAGTCTGCGCCGCACCACAGGATCGGCAGAAACTATGGCGATGCTGGATGTCGCGCGTCGGGCCGCGTGTCGCCGAGGTTGAGGCACAGTGTCGCCGCGACGGGCACGGTCGCCCTGCTCAGCCGGGACCGGTGTGGGATGAGGGACACTGATGTCAGTTCGCGCTGCCATCGAGAATGTCAACTCAGTTATCTGCTTGTTGAAGCATGATCTGTTCCGAAAACCGGTTCCCGCTTTTCGGGATCATGCTTTAGTTTACCGGTCTTTCGCCGAGCACGATCTTGAGCGAGGTCGGCACACCACCGCGCAGCAATGAAAGATCGACGGTGCTGCCGGCGCTCTCCGGGCCAAGCAAACGCATCACCTGGCGCACGCGGTCGAGCGGCTCTGCGTTCCAGGCCACGATGATGTCGCCAACGAGCAAGCCGGCACGCGCCGATGGTCCATTCGGATCGATGCTCACCACGAGAACTCCATTGCCCGAGGACTGTGCATCGGCATGCGGCCCGCCGCGAACAGGTTGCAGGCCGGCACCGAGGTAGCCCCGGAAGACATGGCCCTTGGCGAGCAGCTGATCAACCGAGCGGTTGATGGTCGAGCTGGGAATGGCGAGGGCGCGCCGACGCGGACCGAGCACCGTCATTCCGGTGACGTGCCCAAGCGGGTCAACGAGGGCACCGCCTTCGCCCGCCGGATGCAACGACAGGTCGAGCCTGATGAGGCTGTCGATGCTACCGCCCCGGCGGCTGTGCCAAGGCCCGCCCGCAAGCGCCACAATGCCGAGCGCAGCGAGTGCGGCACCATCCTGATTTCCGACTGCGAGTGCCAGCTGACCGGACCGGAGCGCGGCGTCCGCAACCGGCATGATGGGCAGCCCATCCGGCTGGAACCGAAGCACTGCGACGTCGGTGGTGGGGTCGCGTCCCGCGAGCGAGGCCTTGACCTCGCGTCCGCCGGGAAGCGTGAGCGTGATGTCTTCATCGCGATCGAGGGCTTCTTCCGCCGTGACAATGACGCCGGAACGCCAATGAATGCCGCTCGCAGACCAGCGTCGGCCGCCATGCACGGCGACGACGCAAGGAGCGACGCGCTCGACGAGTTGAGAAATGTGATCGGAAAAAGGGGCGAGCGCATTCGCGTCGGTCATGGCTTGGCCTCCGGCTTGTTGCTGCATGGCCGAGACGTGGCGTGGGATCCGGCGCGTGACTACTGGCCGGATGGCTAGTGTCCCGATTCCGAAATTCGTTTCATCGTGCGGCAGGGCCATTTACGAATTTCGGAATCGAAGGACACTAGCAAACCTTTGATTCTAGTGTGGCTTTGGTTCAGAAGTCCGCCTCTCGGACTCGCGGAAAGAATGATGCGGACTTCTGAACCGCCACACTAGGGAGGGCTCCAGTTGCGAGCGCCTACCCCTGCTTCTCCGTTACTGTGCGAAGCTCAGCGCGTTCGTGAGATCGCCGGCGAGCGCGCGCACGCCTGGCAACGGCTCGAGCGCGAAGCGCCGGGTGATGAGCTTGGCGATCGATGTGGTGTCGTATGCGGTATGATCCACGAAGCCTCGCCGCGCGAAAGGCGAGATGATCAGCGTGGGAATGCGCGTGCCGGGCCCGAAGCGATCACCCCGTGGCGGCGGCACGTGGTCCCAGAAGCCGCCGTTCTCGTCGTAGGTGACAATCACCAGCATCCTGTCCCATTGCCGACTTTTGCGCAGGCGCAGCAGCACCTCGTGGATATGCTCGTCCCCGCTGAGGAGATCGGTGTAGCCGGGATGCTCGTTGACTTTGCCCACGGGCTTGTAAAAAGCGACCGGCGGGAGCGTTCCGGCATCGATGTCGCGCAGAAAGTCATCGCCGTCTCTCAGAAATTTGGCCCGATCTGGCGTGCCCGGCGCAAACCGCGCGTGATAATTGAACGGCTGGTGATGTGGCTGGAAATCCGGACTTCCTACATTGTAGATGATGCGACGCTTTTCGTCTGGCGGCCTGCGGCCGTCTTCCTCCGCGAGCTTCCAACCCCCGGCATACCACGCCCATGCGATGCCCCTGGCGGAAAGTGTATCCCCGATCGTCTTTGTGTTCTGCGCGGGCAGCGGCAACTTCGAACCATCGCCGGCCGGATTCGCCAAATCGAGATTGCCGCCCGCTGCGGGGGCAATACCGCTCGGCTGATACGGCGGCTGGAACGTGTTGACTGCGTATCCGTCAGCGGTGACCTCATCGCTTCCGCTGCTGTGGACCCGAACGGGGCCCACCGTAGCCGAAGGCGAGTCGGGCCTTTTCTTCAGTTTTCCTGATTCGTCGAGCACGACGCGCATTTGCG
>DATCJI010000132.1:0-15749 GCA_036562835.1 Xanthobacteraceae bacterium
ATCAATGCGTATTATTATTACGTGCTGGTGATTTTCGCGCTTTGCGTGGTGCTCATGTGGGTGATCGTGCATTCGCCGTTCGGCAAGGCGCTGCAGGCGATCCGTGATAACGAGACGCGCGCCGCGTTTCTGGGCATCCGCATTCGCCGCTTTCGCTGGATGGCCTTTCTGATTTCGGGCACGTTTACCGGGCTGGCCGGCATTCTGTGGGCGCCCCTTAACGGCCTGACTACACCGGAGATCCTGTACTGGCCGTTTTCCGGCGAAATCGTGTTTGCGGCGCTCCTGGGCGGGTTTCGCAACTTCACCGGCCCGATCATCGGCGGAGTCGTGTTCACGTATCTGAAGAGCTATGCGGTCGCCACGACCGAATACTGGCAGATGCTGCTCGGCGTCGTACTCGTGCTCCTCGTCATGGTGCTTCCCACCGGCATCGTGGGCGGCCTCGCAGCGCTCGTGCGGCTCGTGCGCGGAAAGCGAAAGCAGGCAGCATGACGCTCCTGCGCACCATCGACCTGCGCAAGCAGTTCGGCGAGACGCGGGCCTGCGACGGCATCAATTTCACCGTGCAGCAGGGCGAATTCCTGTCACTCGTCGGCTCCAACGGTGCGGGCAAGACGTCGCTGGTCAATCTGATCAGCGCGCACCTTACGCCTGATTCGGGCCAGATACTCTTCGAGGACAAGGACATCACCAACACCACCGTGTATCAGCGCATCCGTGCGGGAATTGCGCGCAGCTTTCAGATCGTCAACCTGTTCGACGGCCTCTCCGTCCACGACAACGTCGCGCTCTCCGTTTTCTCGCGCGACCGCAAGACGGCGCGCGTCGCCTCGCTTGCCGATCACGATGCGGACGTGTACCGCGAGACCATGGAGGTGCTCGCGCAATTCGGGTTGCTCGATAAAAGCACGTTCCTGGCCGGCGGGCTGGCCCAAGGCGAACGCAAGCTCCTCGATGTCGCGGTTGCGTATGCGCTCCGCCCAAAGCTCCTGTTTCTCGACGAGCCCACGAGCGGGGTAAGCACGCGCGACAAGACCCAGATCATGGATACGGTTTCCTCCGTGGTGCGCGCGGGACACGTGACCGCCGTGGTGATCGAGCACGATATGGACGTGGTGTTTCGCTATTCCGACCGTATCGTGATGATGCACGAGGGGCGCTTTCTTGCCGACGGGACACCGGAGCAAATCCGTGCGAACAAGGACGTCGCCAATATCCTTCTGGGCGCGCCACTCGCGGGATGATGTGAGGCCAACGTGCTGCTTGAGATCGACGCAATAAACACCTTCCGCGGTCCGGCGCATATCCTGCACGACGTTTCGCTCAAAGTGGACCAGGACGAGGTGGTTTCGCTGGTTGGACGCAACGGCGCCGGACGCACCACGATCATCGAGAGCATCACCGGGCTTTTGCCCGTGCGTTCCGGCAATATCCGCTTTCGCGGCGAGGATATCACGCGACTGGCGCCGCATCGGCGCGCCAAGCGCGGCATTGGCTATGCGCCGGAGAATTCAGGGATCTTTCCCGAGCTCACGGTGGGCGAAAATCTGATGATCAGCCGCTGGATGTCGCGCGCCACTGCACGCGGAGCAAAAAGCGGCATCGACGCCGAGCAGCAAGCACTCACCGTGTTTCCCGAGGTAAAGAAGTTTCTTGATCGCCCCGGGCTCAACCTCAGCGGCGGGCAGAAGAAGATGGTGTCAATTGCGCGCGCCATGGCGCTTGCGCCTTCGCTCATGATCCTCGACGAGGCCTTCGAGGGGCTTGCTCCCGTGGTGGTCAAGCGTTTCCGTGAGGCCGTTATGATGATCAAGAGCATGGGGATTTCCCTGCTGCTCGCCGAATCCAATCTCACCAGTGCGGCAGAGATTGCCGACCGACTCTATGTGGTTGATCGCGGTGAGGTCGTCTTTCAGGGCACGCCGAAAGAGGCGCTCGCGAACGAGCACGTGATGCGCACCCTGCGCGGCTAGTTATCCTGATGCGCTTGCGTCGCCTGCTGGCGCTCATCGTGCTCACGCTTGGCGTGCCCCTTGCCCGCGGCGGGCATGAGTTGCCGATTTATCCTTCCTTCTATCCGCATGAGATCGAAATCAGGACGATTGCTGCCGGGGAGGCGGTCGGTCGGTTACGCGCAGGCAAGCTGCAGGCCTTCGTGGGGCCTGGGCTGAGTCTCAATGGAAATTTGCCGGCCGATGTGCAGGCGATCGAGACACTCGGCTCGTACGTGGTGATCCGAGCCAATCCCCAGTCTGTGCGGCTGAAGGAGGCGGCGTGCGATGCTCTTGCCACCATCGCACGCGATCTCGGCCGGCGTGGCGACACCTTTACTTTGCATCCCTACCCCGTCACTCCTTTCCATGGCGATTATCTGCATCACGCCGATCTTGCCGCCGCCGCCAAGACACGAGTCGCTGCAGCGGACTTCCCGATTAGTGATCTCGCGATCAGAGCGAGTGGCGAGCTCGCCCGATACTATCCACCGGCTGGGGAGAACTTCGACGTTGAGATTGTTGAAGTTGATGTTGCACAACTCGTTGCTGCGCAAATGCGGGAAACGAACGGGCTGATTGCGCCCCCCTGGCTCAAGAATGGCTGGTGGCATGCGTTTCTCATCCTGCACGCGAGTGTTGCCGAGGAGGATCAGAGGCGGGAGATCGAACGGGATCGCCAAAAGCTCATGACCGGCGATGTGGCGGGCCTCGTTGACCGTATCAATGTGGAGCGCGATCTCGTGCGCGCTTTGACTCGCGGCTGCCACAGCCTGGTCGTCGGTTACTCCGTCAAGCGCGAATACGTGAACACCGAGTTTTCGGCAGGCATCGAGAACATCGGCTACGACTCGCTCTCGGGCCTTGCCTCGCCCATGTTCATTCGCACGGTTAAGCTCAAGGACTTTCCGTGGAACGGCTGGCTCATGCTCGGCACGCAGGCGCAAGCGACGAGCGCGTGGAATCTGATCGGCGGCATGACCGATCCTTTCGGGCGCTTGTTGCGGTTTTCGCTTGGCGATGCCGCGCTGGTCCCGGCGCCTTACGATGCCGGCTTTATGCTTAACCGCATCTCCGATCTGCCGGCGAGTGCCACCCCGTGATGCGCGCCTCTTCACGCTCGGCGCTCGCGGCGCTTATGCTCGCCCATGCGGCACTTGTGCTAAATGCGGCCGAAGTCACATTCGTGCTGCCGATCGAGAACGGGCGCGTTCCGGAAAACCTCCACCGCATCCGCGTGCATCAGAACGATGTCGTCACGCTGAAATGGAGCAGCGACCGGCCGATCAAGATCCATCTCCACGGCTATGACGTCGAGAAGGAAGTCAAGCCCGGCGCGGTCACGGAGATGACGTTCACCGCGCGCGCCACGGGCCGCTTCGCGATCGAGTCTCACGCGTCCTCGGGAGCTCACAGCCCGCCGCTCGTCACTCTCGAGGTCTATCCATGATTCTCTCCATACCTCCCGCTCTAAGGGGGAGGTATGCAGCAGGTGTATCTGCGGTGCTGCTCCCGACGCCGGCTTGGGCGCATGGGTTCGGCGAGCGGTATGATCTGCCCATTCCGCTCTCGTTGTATCTCGCCGGAGCCGCTGCTGCGGTCGTGGTCTCGTTCCTGATCGCGGCTTTGTTTCTGAGCGCTAGTCCGGCCACGCGCACCTATCCGCGTCTCGATCTGCTCGGCAGCCGCGCCGCTTCGCTGCTTTCGCCATTTCTCGCTGCCCTGAAAATCCTGGCGCTTGCAATTTTCATTCTGACCATCGCCGCCGGGTTGATCGGCAACCAAAACCCGTACCGCAACATCGCGCCCACGATGGTCTGGATCATCTGGTGGGTGGGGCTCGCGTATGTCTGCGCGTTCGTTGGCGATGTCGCTGCGCTGATCAATCCATGGCGAACGCTGTTCGAGCTCTTTGAACGAACCTATTACGGCCTTACCGGACGGCCCTCGCCGGCGCTCAATCTGCCGTATCCGCCGTGGCTCGGCATTTGGCCCGCAGTCGTTCTCCTGTTTGCGTTCGCGTGGCTGGAGCTGATCTATCCGAATCCTGCCGTGCCGTCAGTGATCGCGGCTGTCGCGGTCGCATACACGATCGCAACCTTGCTCGGCATGCTCGTGTTCGGGCGCGAGACGTGGCTGCAAAATGCTGAGCTGTTCACGGTGGTGTTCGGCACGTTCGCGCGCTTCGCACCGCTTGAAATCCGGGCGCGGTCCGCTTGCGGGCTGGCGCTGCGCCCCTATGCGGCCGGCCTGACGCGCGCGCGAGCGGTATCGCCTTCGATGATGGCATTC
The DNA here is from genome assembly GCA_036562835.1 of Xanthobacteraceae bacterium. Taxonomy (GTDB): domain Bacteria; phylum Pseudomonadota; class Alphaproteobacteria; order Rhizobiales; family Xanthobacteraceae; genus VAZQ01. Next base: position 4,287 of record DATCJI010000132.1, read on the forward strand.
GTGCTGTTGTTGCTCGCGAGCGTTCTCTACGACGGCGCGCTCGGCACACCCGAATGGGGAGCGGTCGAAGCATTTCTGGCCGATCGCGTCGCGATCTTGGGCGATTACAAATTGTCTGCCATCAGGACCGCGGGCCTGCTGATCTTCTGGCTCGCCCTGCTCGGTGCATTCGCCGGCGTGAGCACCTTGATCACCGTCTTCACCGGGCGCGAGCTTGCGCCACTGGGGATTGCACGTCGTTTCGCGCTCAGCCTCGTGCCGATCGCAATTGGCTATCACCTCGCCCACTACCTGACCTTTCTCCTCATTCAGGGCCAGTACATCATCCCGCTCGCCTCCGATCCGTTCGGGTGGGGCTGGAACCTGCTCGGCACTGCAGGTTATCGCGTGGACATCGGCATCGTGGGCGCACGCTTCGCCTGGTATGCAGCGGTTTCGGCCATTCTCCTCGGCCACATCGCCGCGGTGTTTGTTGCGCATATCGATGCGCTGCAAATCTTCCCCACGCACAGCCTCGCACTGCGGTCCCAGGTGCCGCTCACCGCGCTGATGGTGGTTTATACGCTGATCAGCCTTTCTATTCTGGCGGAACCCGTTGTGGAGCGCCGCGCACCGGCCCAGCCGGCGAACGTGACCGCACAAATCGCAATTCCCGAGAATGCAGTGCTGCCGCAAGTCGCGACAGGCGAGCTCAAGCCGGTGGTGCCCGGCACGATCGCCAGGGAGAAGCTGATCTATCGAGCCATGGGCTCGGCCTTCCACGACAGCACTCGCATGAGCATGGCCGACATCGTCTATGCCTACATGTTTGCCTACCGGTGGAGCAGCGAGAGCGAGGAGACCCATTTCGATCCGCTCGTTGCGGTGGCGACTGCAGGCATGCGAGCGCAGCTCCTGGGCGTGCGCCCGATAGGACGCGATACGAAGTCGAAATCGTATCGCCTCGGCGATCTCGAAGTATTGCGCGAGCTGTTCATTGTGGAAGTGTATCTTTCGCGGCCGCGGCTCGATGCCGAGCAGGATGCAGCGATTGCACCGCCCTGGAGCACGCTTCCGTGGCACCTCTTGGTGCTGATGGAAGAGGCGGTCGAGCGCGGCTGGGGGGCATTCTCGGAAGCCGCGGCGAACAAGCGCGGCCTGCCCTGGCTCGATTTTGTGCGTTCGGAGCCGCTCGGCCAACGGCTGGCGGCGCTTGTCGACGATTTCGCCCGCGAGGGCTACCGCCCGCAGCGGCTGCAAGCGCTCGTCAGCACCGAGGATGCGCGCAAGCGCTGGGCCGCGCTCGTGGCATTCTACAAGGAGCGCGGGCATTTCCTCGTGACGAACGGCCCTTATCTGCTCAAGGCCTGGAGTCCGGAGAGCGTGACGGTCGAAGCCTTTCGCGATCTCAGCTATCCGCTAGGCGTAGGCTCGTTCGACGCGTATGCCAACCCGCGTCGCGGCTTCATTACCAAATTCGAATGGGATGCCGGGACGGTTCGCATATTCGGCGACATCGAGGTCGCACAGAAGCACATGCGCAGCACCGATATCGTCCGGCGCCCGCTGCAATCGATCGAAGACGACGTTCTGCGCCGCTCGGCGCCCGAGTGCCGCTACATGATCGCGGATGCAGCAGGCCGCGTGTTGCTTGCAGGACAGCTTCCGGTCGGCAGCGATGGAACTTTCCGTCTCGACATCGATGGCAAGCTGCCGCCGGGCCGCTTCACGCTTTCGGCGGAGCTCCTGGTCAACGGCAACGCCATGAACGCGGACATCCGCAGCATGCCGATCGAGATGCAGTGACGAACGCTGGAGCCGTGTGGAGAACAGCGGGTTTTCTGTTGAAAGCGCAGTTTTGCAACTCACTGCGTTGGCATCATTCCCGGTATAAGTCCCACCCTTGGTTGCACATAACGCGTGGTTGCACATAACGCGCGCAATCGCGGGAGGGGAACATATGAATGCCGAAATGGCACCGCATTCCAATCATCGCTCGTCGGTCGCGCCGCCATTGGCGGCGAACGAGCCGCGCGCTCCCATTGCCGTTCTGACCGGCGCACAGCGCAAGGCCCTCATGGTTTGTCTCGAGGCCGGCACCATTCATCGCTATGGCGGCGCGTGGGTTCCTGCAAGCGGTAATGGAGGCGAGGCGCGCATTTCCGGAATCACCGTGGCCGATCTTGCACGCGATGGCCTCCTGAGCATTGACGCTGTGGGAAAGACCAGAACCGCGCGCTTGACCATGCGCGGCAGCTGGTTTGCGCGGACGGTCGCGACGAGCCCTTGAGGGATCCTCTTCTTAATCCCTCCCCCGCTTCCGCGTGGGAGGGAATCTCTCAGTCCTGCAGCAGGACGATCTGATGCACGCGCTGCCGTGAGACTCCGAACTGATCTGCGATAGCCTTGAACTTGGCGCCTTTCTTGTTCGCCTCGGCAATGGCAGGGTCGCGCTCCATGCCCCGGGCGACCGCCGCGCGCATTTGCGAAAGCGCCTCCTTCTCTTGCCTGTGCAGCTCCTTGCGGCGCCTCGCCGCCTTCGCGCGGACGATCTCATCGGTCGTGGGGCCAGACTGCGCGGCAACCTTGCGGAGCAGATACGCCCGCTGGTTCACGTTGCCGGCCGTCGTGCCGAGGCGCTCGGCAATCTCGACCACCGGAAATCCTGCACCTTCGAGCCTTAAGAGACGTCGGTCCATTTCCGGACTCCAGAACGGAGTCACGATGTCCTTGGGATCTATTTTCTTCTTTCCGCCCATGCTTCTCGAGGGAAACCCAACTCCTTTCCACTGTCAGCGCGTGTGCGCAGTTCCGCAAATATCGTCGGAAATAAAAGCCCGGCGCGACGGCCGGGCGCGAGGCGCACTGGTTGAACCTGCCTCGTTTATAACAACTTCCTGTACTCTATGCAACCCTGCAGCTGGACCGTCCGCTTGACATTGCGCACGTAAAACTCACATTGCACGCCCATGGCCGTGGTCAACAGGCATGTCTCCTCCCCGTTCTGGACGCCGCACCGGGACAAGCGCTTGAAGGAGCTCAGCGCGGACGGGCTTTCGATCGGCAAGATCGCAACGCGGCTCGGTGCCACGCAGAATGCGGTCATCCGACGCCTTTATCACTTGCGCGGACTGCCGCAGCCGGATCCGATGCAGGAGCGACTGCGGCTCGCGGCGGCTGCGCGTCGTGAGGCAAAGGAACGCCGCACGCAAGCGGCGCTCACCGCAATGCGCGCCGCGATCGCGCGCGGTGTGCCGCGCGACATCGCCATTGCCCAGGCACGCAAGGCCGGTGCCAGCGCGCGCGCCATTGGTGACATGGTGGGACTGACCTTCCGGGCCGTGCACCGCATTTACCTGCTGCACTATTGACCGTGTGAAATCCGATCGCAGGGTGGATTGTGCCGCTCGCACTGCACGACATCTGAATACGTCCGCTCCACCACCCTTCCCTCGCTGCGCTCGCTTGGGTGGTCCCCCTCCGCCGCTTCGCTTCGCTCCGCAAGGGAGGACAACCGCGTTCTTGCGTGCTGTTAATCACAGAGGTCGAAAAACAGGACGCGCTATCCTCCCGTGCGAGGGGCGCTACCCCCGAAGCGGTGGTGGGGGCGCGCTAAAACTTTGCGGTATCGCACCGGGAATTTGGGCTCCTTTCGAACGTAGGTTCGCATGTGGTCGCCGCTGGCCCGCATGGCTTGAACTCGCTACACAACGGCAATGTCACGCATAGCGGAAGAGAGTCCCCGGTGAACACGGACAAGAACACAAATCAAAAGACCGCCGAAGATCCCGCACAGGACTTCGAAATGCAGGCGATCGGCTATCCTCCCCCGGCCGATCAGGCGAGCTTTGGGCGCAGACTCGCGGAGATCATTCAACGCGCGTTGCGCAGGCAAAAGCCTTCGTAAGTCGGCCTCACACGAAGAGGCTGAGCGCGGCCTGGATCTGATCGCCTGCCGCCGTCATCAGCGCGTCGTAGCTGGTCTGCCCTGCTGCAGCACCTTGAGTATGCATTCGGCAAGATATGCTTTCGTGGCCGGGGTTGAATGTTCAACCGGCACCCGCGTCATGATCTCCTCGAGCGCAGCGCGCATGATTTGAATGAGCTCGGCATCGAATTGCGGCATTGTTGCTCCCAGCGTATGAACAAAGATCGAGACGAGAGCCCCCATCAAGCGAACACTGGAAGGGCTGCAGCAAGAAAGGCAGTACCAACCAGGCACGCTGCCAGCCTATTCGATTCGTCTAATGCGGTGCGGTATTGCCGTATGGAATGCCTCTTTGTCGGGCTCACAAAGTTGCGAGGAAAGTTGAACCCGCAGCTTTGCGAGACCTGACCGAAGGGCGCCTGCCAGGGCGATCCAGCACGGCGCAACTACAAATCGAGCTTGCGTGCGCGCGCCGTGCCAACACGGCCTGTCAGCCGATTACCTGTATGATGCCGCGCTCGTAAATTCCACGGCGCGTCCGTTCCTCCGAAACAGACGGGGATGACGTGATCGATCTTCCAGCCGAGCGTCGAGCATTTTCCGTACTCGTACCGGCTGATCAAACGCCCGTCGCAATCGAGTTTCAGAATCGTATAGCCAAAGAGAGCCGGCACGTTGTCCCACGCGGCCTCGATCCGCTCTTCTCGCGTCAGCTCGCGTCCGCTCGCTGCAAACTTCTCAAACGACTTCATTATAGTGTCCTCCACCTGATGAGAACACATCATGAACAGTAAACCTTAACAGATGGTTAATTGGTCGCCGCGCCGGCCTGTGGACACCAGATTTTGATGTCGCGTGTTGACCTGGCTCTCGTCTATGCAAATTCTTCTGCTAGTCCGCAAATCCGTTTCGGCCCGGTACATTGAGCAACTGCCGGATTGCTGGACGCAATGGTGCCGGTGGAGGGAATCGAACCCACACTCCTTGCGGAACACGATTTTGAGTCGTGCGCGTCTACCAGTTCCGCCACACCGGCCTGCGCTCTATCTATAACGCCGCGCACCCTTCCGCAAAATCGCTTGACCCTCTTCACCGCGCCCGGTCTCTTCTTTACCTCGACCGCTTCCAGTCCTGGATTACCGGAGAGGCGTGGCGCGTTCATCAGCCTCAAGCACACCCCGGTATGCTGCAAGCCGCCGAGTGACACGCTGATAATTGCCACTCATAGCATTGCCGTCTTTGAGAGCTATATCAGCCGTGAGCAAAACTATGCAGCGCAAAACAGAGAGCTTGATCCAGGCGCGGCCGGTGACGGCCGCGGCGATACTCATTGCCGTAGTGGGCGCGGCTACGATTGCCGGCGCGTGGACATTCCAATACGGGTTTGGTTACAGCCCATGTCCGCTCTGTCTCGAGCAGCGCTATGCCTATTATTTCGCCGTGCCGCTCGCGGCCATGACTGCACTCGGCGACGAAGCGGGTGCTTCCCGCAAGGTGCTGATTGCCGCGCTCCTTGCAATTGCCGCCGGAATGCTTTGGAACACCGCACTCGGCATTTATCATTCCGGGATCGAGTGGCACTGGTGGCGCGGTCCGCAAACCTGCTCCGGCACAGCCGAGACCGGCTCGGGGCGCAGCCTCGTCGACCAGATCCAGAGCATGAGCATCGTCCGCTGCGACGAGGCGCCGTGGCGCTTTCTCGGCCTTTCCCTTGCCGGGTACAACGCGCTCATCTCGATCATGCTTGCGGCGGTCGCGGGCTGGGCGGCATTCAAGGAATGGCGAGCGCGGGCCGACATGGCGCACCAATAGGCTGAGGAACCCTCACCGGCGCGTGATGGTTGTTTCCGAAACGCAAAGTTCGGGAGACGACCATGAATGTCGCGCAGGAGCGCACCAAATCACTGTGGATGGATACGCCGGTCGCCGATGCGGCGCCGCTTTCGGGCGACCAGAGCGCCGATGTGGCCATCATCGGGGCGGGCATCGCTGGATTGTCCACCGCATACGAGCTCACGGCCCGCGGCCGTTCGGTCATCGTGATCGACCGCGGCGAGATTGGCAGCGGCATGACTGCGCGCACAACCGCCCACCTCGCCTCTGCGCTTGACGACTTCTATTCCGAGCTGATCAAGGCGCGCGGCATCGAAGTCGCTAAAGTTGTCTATCAGAGCCAGGCGGCAGCAATCAGCCGCATCGAGGCAATTGCCGCAAACGAGAATATCGACTGCGATTTCCAGCGCCTCGATGGGTATCTGTTTCTGGCGCCGGAGACGCCTGCATCGCAGCTCGATGATGAGCTTGCGGCATGCCAACGGGCCGGGGTGCCGGTCCACTATGTGCGCGAAGCTACGCCATTGCATGCCGGCAACCGTGTGCGCTCGTTGCGCTTTCCCGATCAGGCGCGCATTCATCCACTCAAATATGTCGGTGGATTGGCGCGCGCGGTCATGAAAAGCGGCGGCAAACTGTTTGCAAACACCGTCGTACAAGGTGCCGTCGAAGAGAAAGGGGGCGTAGAGGTCACAACCGAGAAGGGCAAGGTTCGCGCCGCAGACGTGGTGTTTGCTACGAATTCGCCCATCGGCGGCAGCGTGAGCATTCATATGAAGCAGGCGCCTTATCGCACTTTTGCGATCGCGGGTCTTCTTCCGCACGGTAGCCTCAAGGATGCGCTCTACTGGGATACGCTCGATCCTTATCATTACGTTCGACTGCAGCCGCATAGCGAGCGCGAGGATATCGTCATCATCGGCGGTGAGGACTACAAGTCAGGGGAATTCGATGAGGGCGAAGGACGCTTTACGACGCTCGAGCGCTGGACGCGCGACCGGCTGCCCGCATTGGGCGAGATCACGCATCGCTGGTCGGGCCAGGTGATGGAGCCAGTCGACTATGTGGGCTTTCTCGGCCGCAATGCGGGCGATGAGCACCGTTATCTGATTACGGGCGATTCCGGTCAGGGACTGACCAACGCGGTCATCGGCTCGCTCCTCATCGCGCAACAGATTATTGACGGCAGGAGCGCCTGGATCGAGGCGTTCGATCCTGGCCGCAACGTAGCCACGAACGTTGGCCAGTTCGTGAGCGAAAATCTCACGGCCCTGAAGAGCTTTTCGGAATATCTCACGCCGGGTGACATTGCCTCGCCTGATCAACTAAAGCCCGGAGAAGGCGCGATCCTTCGCAATGGCATGAAGAAGATCGCCGCGTCTCGGGATATGCAAGGCGCGCTACACGTGCGCTCTGCGACCTGCACCCATATGGGGTGCATCGTGCACTGGAACTCACTCGAACAGTGCTGGGACTGTCCGTGCCACGGCTCCCAATTCGCGCCCGATGGCACGCCGCTTAACGGACCCGCGGTCACGCCGCTTGCGGAGGTGGAACAGAAAGAGCGTGTACTTGCCGCGGAGTAGGGGACTGGAACTCTTTCCGGACAGGCGAATTGTATCGCCGAACCGGGGGCGCCGGACTCTGAGAGATGGATCCCGCAGCCGCGGCGCTCGTAGCTCTTGGACATGAGCTGCGCGGGCGCGAATACCGTTTTACGACCGTCACTCCCGCCACGCATGGGCGCATCAATTCGAGGCCACGTCGCGCGCCTGATCCGCTCCATCGCATTTTCGGCTGGAGCCAGCCTTTTGAACCATGTGAGATTGCAGTCGAATTGCTCGATCTACTTGCAGCTGCCGGTGAGCTCGAAAAGAACAATGGTACGCTGCGCAGCAAAGTGCGGTTCTCGACTCTTTCAGACCAGATTTACGTGCATTCGGCCTTTCCGACGCAAGCCCCGGACAGCGTCTTCTTCGGCCCGGATACGTACCGCTTCGCGCGTGCGTTACGGCACGCCATCGGCGACATTAATTCCGGCGTAGCGCTGACCGTCATCGATATTGGATGTGGCAGCGGCGCAGGCGGGCTCTTTGCCGCAGCCGCCCTGCACGGCCATGCGCGACCCGATCTCATTCTCACGGATATCAACCCCAAGGCGCTGCGTTACGCCGGGGTCAACGCTGCGATCAACGGAATTGACAATGTCAGAACCGTATTGAGCAACGTGTTCGAGAACATTAATGAAGGAGGAGATCTCATCATCGCCAATCCGCCTTACCTGTTCGATGCGGGAGGGCGACTATACAGGCATGGCGGCGGCAACCTCGGATTCGAGCTTTCGCTGCGCATTGTCCAGCAAGGTCTGGACCGGCTTTATCCGGGCGGGCGCTTCTTTCTCTATACCGGGACGCCGGTGATCGACGGCACCGATTGTTTCCTCGAAGCCGTCAAGCCGCTGCTCGCTGCGCGCAATCTCGCATTCTCGTACGAAGAAATAGATCCCGACGTATTTGGCGACGAGCTCGATCGCGCTCCTTACGATTGTGCTGATCGCATTGCTGTCGTGGGCCTCACGGTGAACATTTGATGGAGCATAGTTGATGGATAATTTTGCATGGACCGCCTCTGCCGCGCAGTTGCAAGGTCCCGGGTTTGCCCTTTTCCAGCGCGAGCTTGCACGGTTCAATCATCGGCGCCTGGAGCCGGGTCTGCCTTCAGCGCATTGGAAGCACGAGCTTGAGAGTGAAGGGCGCGTGCTTGCAGCGGAAAGGAATTTTGTACAATCCGTTCGCGAGCGAATTGCTCCGCTCGCGCGTGACATTCCGACTGACGTGGATGCCTTCATCGTCTGGTTCGAGCGCCTGCGTGAAAGCGGACCTGGGCAGGGCGACCCGCTCTTTCCCTGGCTCGAGCGCGCCGCCTCCCTCGAACAGATGCGCTGGTTCGTGGAGCAGGAGGTGGCGGGCGAAGCCGGTTTCGACGATTTGCTCGCGCTCACTCAGGTCAAAATGCCGGAGCAGGCCAAGCTCGAAATGGCACGCAACTATTGGGACGAGATGGGGCGCGGTCGCAGCAAGGGCATGCACGGACCCATGCTGGCGCGCCTTGCACAGCATCTCGATGTCCATCCCACGCCCGAGAGTGTCGTCCCGGAAGCACTTGCGCTGGGCAACATGATGGTCGCGCTTGCACGCCATCGTGCCTACGCGTTCCACTCCATCGGCGCGCTAGGCGTTATCGAAATGACCGCCCCTACGCGCGCTGGCTATGTGGATCGCGGTCTGCGCCGCCTGGGACTCCCGGCGAAGAAGCGGCACTATTTCGGCCTGCACGCGGTTCTCGATGTGCGCCATTCCGAGTGCTGGAATCGGGAGGTGCTGCGGCCGCTGGTCCGCGAGGATGCGCGGCGAGCGCACGCCATCGGCGAGGGCGCCCTGCTGCGGCTCTGGCATGGCGCCCAATGTTTCGGGCGGTACCGGGCAAAATTCGGCGGCGTCCCTCTACTACACAGCAAAGCCGCTTAGTGCGGTTTAAATGAAGTCAGCTCATTCCCGCGCAAGCGGCAATCCAGCAAAGTACTGGGTCCGCTTTCGCTGGGACGAACGGATTAGCAAGTCACATGCGCTTTCTCGGCATCGGCGAATATTGCGACCTCGCCGCGCTCTATCTTCGCCTGGTCGAAGAAGGCCACGAAGTGAAGGTCTCGATCGCAAATCCGTTCTGTCAGGGAACGCTCGCCGGCATGGTCGAGCATGTGGCCGACTGGCGCAATGCGCTTGACTGGATCAAGAGCGCAGGCCTTGAGGGCATGCTTCTGTTTGAGAACGTGGCGCATGGCAGCGGCGAGCTGCAGGACGCTTTGCGTGCCGACGGGTTCAACGTCGTGGGTGGGAGTGCCTTCGGCGATCGACTGGAGAACGATCGCGCCTTTGCCCAGCGGGTGCTCGCGCAAGCAGGGCTCGCCATTGCGCGGCACTGGGAATTTCAGGATGCAAAGAGCGCCTGCGAATTTCTGAAAAAGAACCAGCGCCGCTGCGTGCTAAAGTTCAACGGACCCGAGGCTGCGATCGACAACTATGTCGGGCGGCTGCATGACGGCAGCGATGTGCAGACGTTCCTGGAGCGGCTTGCCGCGAGCAAACCGATCGCGACCAGTCTCGTGCTCATGGAATATATCGACGGCATAGAAATGGGCGTCGGCGCCTATTTCGACGGGGAACGGTTCCTGCATCCTGCATGCCTCGACTGGGAGCACAAGCGCTTTTTCCCCGGCGATCTTGGCGAGCTGACGGGCGAAATGGGGACGGTGGTTACATATGCGCGCTCGCGGCATTTTTTCGAAAGGACGCTGCTGCCTATTGAGAGACTCTTGCGGGAGCACCGGCACCGCGGATATGTGAACCTCAATACGATTGTAAACCAGGACGGCATCTGGCCGCTCGAATTTACCTGCCGGTTTGGCTATCCGGGATTTGCAATCCTGACGCCGCTGCAGCAGACGCCTTGGGAGCAACTTCTCGCCGCGATGGCCGGCAGACGATTGGACGCATTCAAAACTCGCCCCGGTTTTTGTGTCGGCGTCGTGCTCACTGTGCCGCCATTTCCTTATCCGCGCTCGCAGGTGAATGAACCCGTGGGCCTGCCGGTTGTGTTCGAGGGCGAGCTGAGCAGTGAGAACCGCGCCAATCTGCATTACTGCGAACTGGGCCTCGAAGGCGGCGCCTTGGTCACCAGCGGAATCTATGGCTGGGCCATGGTGGTGACCGGTACAGGCGAGAGCATCGCGTTGGCGCAGGAGCGCGCAAACAGGCTTGCCGACCGGGTGCTCATCCCGAATGTGCGCTATCGCCGTGACATCGGCGCCCGGCTGATCGATGGCGACTACGCGCGCGTCGAAGCGCTCGGCCTGCTTGACCCGGTCTAGACCGTGTGGGTTACTGCCTCGCCCGGCTGGCGGACGACAGCCACGCGCGCGTTGAGGAAAACATGGCGGCGAAATCCGACAACAAGGTCATCATCACCTGCGCAATCACTGGATCAATCCATACGCCAACCATGTCAGACGCGCTGCCGATCACGCCCGATCAGATCGCCCAGCAGGCGATCGCAGCGGCGGAGGCGGGGGCGGCCATTCTGCACCTGCATGCGCGCGATCCGCACAATGGCAGACCAACGGGCGATCCTGCCGTGTTTCGGCAATTCCTGCCGCGCATCAAGCAGTCGACGGATGCCGTGGTGAATATCACCACCGGCGGCTCCGTGATCATGACGGTTGAGGAGCGCCTTGCAGCAGCGCGCACCTTCTCGCCCGAAATGTGCTCGCTCAACATGGGGTCCATGAATTTTGCGCTTTACCCCATGGCCGCGCGATACAAAAAATGGAAATACGACTGGGAGGAGCAGTATCTGCTCTCATCCGACCAGAACATTTTCAGCAACACCTTTCGCGATATCGAGAAGATATCGAAGCTCATGGGCGAAGGCGAGGGCACGAAGTTCGAGCACGAATGCTACGACACAGGACACCTTTATAATCTCGCGCATTGCGTCGACCGCGGGATGTTCAAGCCTCCCATTTTCCTGCAGCTGATCTTCGGCATTCTCGGCGGGATCGGCAGCGACATCGAGAATCTGATGTTCATGAAGCGCACGGCCGACAAGCTGTTCGGGGAAGCTTACAGCTGGTCCGTCCTGGGCGCCGGCCGTGTTCAGATCCCGTT
>DATCJI010000160.1:0-8748 GCA_036562835.1 Xanthobacteraceae bacterium
GGTGACGACGCTGGTGATCGATAACGACCCTGGTGCTCGATACGAGCGCCGCAAGGGTCGTGGCGCTGAACGAGGCCGCCGTGCCATGAAGATCGTCATCTTCGGCCTGACCATCAGCTCCACGTGGGGCAACGGGCACGCGACGTTATGGCGTGGCCTTTGCCGGGCGCTCGCGCGGCGTGGGCATCGGATCACGTTCTTTGAACGCGATGTGTCTTATTATGCGGGTGCCCGCGACTGCTATGCGATTCCCGGCGGCGATCTCGTGCTTTACGGCGATTGGCCAGGGATCGAATGGCGAGCCGTGCAGGAGCTGGCTGACGCGGACGTAGGCATCGTCACCTCGTATTGCCCCGATGGGATCGGCGCTTCCGAGCTCGTGGTTGCCGCCCCGCATGCACTTGCGGTCTTCTACGATCTCGACACGCCGGTGACACTCGGCCGTCTCGCACGCGGAGAGACGCTTCCCTATATCGGCGCGGCCGGACTGCGCGATTTCGACCTCGTCCTCAGCTATACGGGCGGCAAGGCGATCGAGCAGCTGCGCGTGCGACTGGGTGCGCGGCGGGTGATGCCGATGTACGGTCACGTCGATCCGGAAGTGCATCAACCTGCTGCCGCCACCGCACGCTACCGGGCCGATCTTTCCTATCTCGGAACCTTTGCGGCAGATCGCCAGGACGCGCTCGAGGCGCTATTCATCGAGCCGGCGCGCGGTTTACCGCACAAGCGTTTCCTCATTGGCGGCGCGCAGTACCCTCAGGATTTCCCCTGGTCCAATAACATTTTCTTCGTGCGGCATTTGCCCGCGAGCGAGCACCCGGCTTTCTTTTCGTCGTCGCGACTTACGCTGAACATTACCCGGCGGGACATGGCCGCGATGGGCTGGTGTCCCTCGGGCCGGCTTTTCGAAGCAGCCGCCTGCGGGGGGTGCGTTGTTTCCGACTCGTGGGACGGGCTCGAGCAGTTTTTCAGGCCCGATGCGGAAATCCTGGTTGCCCGCGAGCCCCGCGACATCGTCTCTGCACTGGAGCTGAGCGATGCCGAGATTGCGCGCATCGGCACTGCCGCACGCGAGCGTGCGATCGCCGAGCATACGTCCGAGCATCGCGCCCAGGAGTTGCTCGCCTCATTCGAATTGCCGACAAATCGCTTCGCTGAACGACAGCCTGAACCGATCGAGGCCTGACATGTGGGGCATCATTCCGGCAGCAGGACGCGGCAGCAGGATCCAGCCGCTGGCATTCTCAAAGGAGCTGCTGCCGGTCGGCAGCCGCATCGAGAGCGGGGTCGAACGCCCGTGTGCGGTCAGCGAATATCTGGTCGAGCGCATGATCCTCGGCGGTGCAACGCGGCTTTGCTTCGTTATCTCGCCGGGTAAATCCGACATTCTCGCCTATTACGGCGCCTCGTATGGCCCGGCCGCCATCGCCTACATGGTACAGCAGAACGCTGCGGGGCTTTGCGATGCCATCTTTCGCGCAACGCCGCTGATTGCGCCCGACGATCCGGTAATCGTCGGCCTGCCCGACACGGTGTGGTTTCCAAAGGATGCGCTCGCGCTCTTGCCCGACCACGAGCTCGCCTTTTTGCTCTTTCCCGTCGAGCAGCCTGTGCTTTTCGATGCGGTGGTGCTCGAGGGCGACCGTGTGCGCGAGATCCAGGTCAAGCAGCCGAACGCTGCCTCGAACTGGATCTGGGGCGCGTTCAAGATGCCGGGCCGGGTCTTTCATGAGCTGCACGAACTGTGGCTCGCGCGCCCCAGCCGTGATGAGTACATCGGCACGCTCGTCAATTCCTACCTGGCGCAAGGCGGGGTCGCATCTGGCGTGAAGGCAGGCCACGCCTATGTGGACGTGGGAACCGTGCACGGGTATCGCGCCGCAATCGCGCTGCTGAAGGATCCGGCCAATGACGATGAGGAGCGATGGCAGCGCATTGCGCGCGGCGTGCCGGCACGCTCCGCGCCAGCGACCCGCGCCGAGGCACGCGGACCATGACCGCGTGCAAGCTGAGCACGAACGAGATTCAGAAACGTGTGGAGACGCTGGGGCCGTGGTTCCACAATCTGGATCTGCACGGGGTGAAGACGGCGCCCGCTCATTTTCTCGGGGACTATCCGGCGCTCAAATGGCGCAGGTTCTGCCACGCCCTGCCGACCGACCTGCGCAATTCCAGCGTGCTCGACATCGGTTGCAATGCCGGTTTCTACTCCATCGAGATGAAGCGTCGCGGGGCGAAACGGGTCCTGGGCATCGACTACGATGCGGAATACCTGGCGCAGGCACGGTTTGCTGCCGAGGTGAGTGGACTCGAAATCGAGTTTCAGAAACTCTCGGTTTACGATGTAGCCTTGCTTGGCGAAAAATTCGATATCGTTCTGTTCATGGGCGTGCTCTATCACTTGCGCCATCCCTTGTTGGCGCTCGATCTTGTTCACGAGCATGTGACACGTGACATGCTGGTGTTTCAGTCCTTGCAGCGGGGCAGCGCGGATGTCGACGCACTCGAGCCCGATTATCCATTCTGCCGCACGCAGCACTTCGACAGCCCCGGGTATCCCAAGCTGCATTTCGTCGAGCACCGTTACGCCGATGACCCCACCAACTGGTGGATACCCAACCGGGCCTGCGTCGAGGCCATGCTGCGCAGCGCGGGATTTGAGATCACCGCACATCCCGAGGAGGAAGTGTATATCTGTCGCCGCGTGCAGGGGCTGCAGCAGGAAACGGCCGTGTACCCGGCCAAGGGCAGGCTGACATGATCGAAGCGGTGATGCTCTGGAACGAGCCCAACAACAAGTCACATTGGGACCCGCAAATCGACCCCGGATGGAAACTGTTCGCGAAAACGGCAATTGCGGCGGGAAAGGCCGTGAAGGCGGAGAACCCTGCTTTGCCGCGCGTGCTCGGCGGCATCTCGCCTATCGATCCGGCTTTTATTCGCAACATGGAGGGGCAAGGTGTGCTCGACCATGTCGACGCGGTGGCGGTGCACGGCTTTCCGCTCGACTGGAATCTCTGGCCAATTCACGAGTGGCCGGCCAAGGTCGCGGACATTCGTGCAGTCACCTCACTGCCTGTCTGGGTTTCCGAAGTCGGAGTGTCGAGCTTCGGCGCCGAGGAAGTGCAGCAATGGGGCCTGGAGCGCACGGCCGAGCTGCTCATTGGCGAGGCACCGCGCATTCACTGGTATAGTCTCTACGATCTTCCGCGCGCATGGCCCGCAACAACCCGGCACAAGGAGGCGGAGGGCTCCTCGTATTACCGGCACTTCGATATGGGTGTGCTGCGTGAGGACGGCACCCCGAAGCTGGCTCTGGACCGCTTTGCACGCTTTGCGCCCGCAATGGGTTTCTGCCAGTGGTTTCATTTTGAAGATCATCGGCTGGACGACGCCGTCTGCTGGATGAAAAAGATCGGCGTCAAATATCTGCGCACCGGCCTCTCGTGGGCGGACAGCTTCCGTCCGCACGCGCTCGACTGGTTCGATCGGCAGATGCAGGCGCTTTCCGATTTCGATGTGACGCTCACATTCTGCTTCACGCCCGAGCATCTCGGCATTGCTCCCCATCACACGAGCCCTCCGCGCAATCCGGAACACTATGCCGCGTTCTGTGCGGCGATGGTGCGCCGCTATGCGCCGGCGAGGACCAGCACCGCAGAGCGCGCGCTGATCGGGGCGACCTGAGAGGCTGCCATGCCACGCGCCGCCATTCTGGTCATGGACTCGGTCGGCATTGGCGCCGCTCCCGATGCGGCCCTTTACGGCGATGCGGGCGCCGATACGGTTGGCCACATCGCCGAGCTATGCGCATTGGGGGAAGCGGACAACAATGTGCGCGAGGGGGCACTTCGGCTGCCAAACCTCGTGCGTCATGGCCTTGGTCAGGCCTGCGCGCTTGCGACCGGGCGCACGCCACCCGCCCTCGAATCCCGATTACGAACCGGAGCTTTCGGCTGCGCAGTCGAACAATCGAAGGGAAAGGATACGCCGTCGGGTCATTGGGAAATTGCGGGCGTGCCGGTGCCGTTCGATTGGGGCTACTTTCCGCGCCTCGTTCCATGCTTCCCGCCCGAGTTGATTGACGATCTATGCCGGGCCGGAAACCTGCCGGGCATTCTTGGTGACTGCCACGCTTCCGGCACCGAGATCATCGCCCGGCTGGGCGAAGAGCACATGCGCACCGGCAAACCGATCTGTTACACCTCGGCCGACAGCGTCTTTCAGATCGCCGCACACGAGGACAGCTTCGGACTCGAGCAGCTCTATGAGATTTGCACGGCGGCGCGGCGGCTGGTCGATCCGTGGCGCATCGGCCGGGTCATCGCGCGCCCCTTCGTGGGATCAAGCCCCGCCGATTTCAAGCGCACCGCCAACCGCCGCGACTATGCGGTTCCGCCGGCCGCGCCCACAATCCTCGACATCGCGAGTGGCGAGGCGCGCGATGTCGTTTCAGTCGGCAAGATTGCCGACATATTCGCCCATTCGGGGACCGGTCGCGTACTGAAGGCGGACGGCAACGACGCGCTCTTTGATCGCACACTTGAAGGGCTCGGCACACTCGGCGATGGCGGACTTCTGTTTGCGAATTTCATTGACTTCGACACGGTGTACGGGCATCGGCGCGATGTAGCAGGATACGCCGCAGCGCTCGAAGCATTCGACGCGCGGCTGCCGGAGCTCGAGAACGTGAGCCGCGCGGACGATCTCATCATCGTCACCGCCGATCACGGCTGTGATCCAAGCTGGCAGGGGACGGACCACACGCGCGAGCAGGTTCCGATCCTGCAATTCCACGGCTCGGCGCGGAGCATCGGATGCCGCGACACCTTTGCGGATGTCGCGGCTACTGTCGCGCGCCACCTCGACCTTCCTCCGCCCACCAGCGGCACCGCGTTCTGAAAGATCAGGCCATCATGTCATCTGCCGGCGATCCAGTAATCGACGAATTGGAGTGACCGCACGCGCATCGAAGTACTGGATGCCCCGCATACGCGGGGCATGACATAAACAGAGCAAACGTCTGAGTTCAGACACACGCACGCGCGAGTTTTAGTTGTCTGCAAACCGACACAGAAGCAAACGCGCAATAATGGAACTAACCTTTTGGCCTCGCGTTCACGCGCTGCGAGGGCATCATGCAACGTGTGCTGATCACCGGTGGGGCAGGTTTCATAGGTTCGCATATCACCGACCAGCTTCTCGCAAGCGGATATTCCGTTCGTCTGCTGGATAATCTTTCTCCGCAGGTGCACAGCGAAAGCGCGCGCCCCGGCTATCTCACAAAAGATGCAGAGCTGATGGTCGGCGACATTCGAGACGAAGCCGCCGTGGAGCGCGCCTTGCACGGTGTCGATTTCGTCATCCACCTCGCTGCGGCGGTGGGCGTCGGCCAGAGCATGTACGAGATCGCCTCCTACACGGGGGTCAACGATCTCGGCACCGCAGTGCTGCTCGAATGCCTGCTGCGTTCGCCGGTGCAGCGCCTCGTCTGTGCCTCATCCATGAGCATCTATGGCGAGGGGTGTGCACGGCGCCCTGATGGTCGCGTCGTTGCGCCGAAGGAGCGATTGCCGGAGCAGCTGCACCGCAATCGCTGGGAGCTCGAGGACGAGGACGGCGCCATCCTGCTGCCGGTACCGACTCCGGAGAGCAAGCAGCCATTGCTCAGCTCGGTCTATGCGCTCAACAAATACACGCAGGAACGCCTCTGCCTGATCACCGGCAAGACCTACAATATTCCGACGGTCGCATTGCGCTTCTTCAATGTATATGGCCCGCGTCAGGCTCTCTCAAATCCCTATACGGGCGTGATCGCGATCTTTGCCGCACGACTCCTGCACGACAAGCCGCCGCTGCTGTTCGAGGATGGATTGCAGCAACGCGACTTTGTGCACGTCACCGATGTTGCGAACGCCTGTGTGCTCGCATTGCGTGCGCCGCGCGCGGGCGGGTGCGTGTTCAACGTCGGCTCGGGTCAGAGTCGAACTGTCCGCTCCATTGCAGAAGATTTGGCCAAAGTCATGGGGCGCCCGCACATTACGCCACATATCGTGGGCAAATACCGCGCCGGCGACATTCGTCATTGTTTCGCAGACATTTCTCTGGCGAAAGCACAGCTCGTCTTCGCCCCGCAGGTCGAATTTCGCGCGGGGCTGCACGATCTGGCTGACTGGCTTTCCGGACAGATTGCCGTCGATGCCGTCGAGCGCGCGACCGCAGAGCTGGAAAGCCGGGGACTCGTCGCATGAAGGCCACCAGCGCACCGCGCGCGCATCGGCCCCCGGCCAAGGTAGTGATCACAGGTGGATGCGGCTTCATTGGCTCCAATCTTGCGAACGCACTCGCCGAACGGGGCGAGGAAGTTGTCGTCTTTGACAGCCTTGCGCGACGAGGCGCGCAGGAGAACGCGGGTTGGCTGAAGGTGCGCTGGCGCGACCGGGTGACGGTGGTTACGGGCAACGTGTGCGACCGGAGCGCCCTCTGGCGCGAGTTGCGCAATGCGAAAGCCGTGCTCCACCTTGCAAGCCAGGTCGCGGTGACCACAAGCCTCGAGGACCCGCTCGAGGATTTCGCCGTCAACGCGCAGGGCTCGCTCAATGTGCTCGAGGGCGTACGCCGGCACAGCCCCGCCGCCCCGGTGATCTTCGCCTCCACGAACAAGGTGTACGGAAAAGTGATCGGCGAGGATCAACTCGCGCGGCGCGGCCAGCGCTATGAGCCATGCGACGAGCACTTACGTTGGGGGCTGGCTGAGGATAGCCCACTCGATTTCTACAGCCCCTACGGCTGCTCCAAGGGAGCAGCCGATCAGTATGTGAGGGACTACGCGCGCGTGTTCGGGCTGCGCACGGTCGTCCTGCGCATGAGCTGTATTTATGGGACGCGCCAGTTCGGAACCGAGGATCAGGGCTGGCTCGCGCATTTTCTTCTGCGCGCAGTGCACGACGAGCCCATCGTCATCTACGGGGATGGCTATCAGGTGCGCGATGCGCTGTTCGTCGACGATGCCGTTGCGGCGTGGCTGGGAGCGCTCGACCGCATTGATGCAGTCAGCGGACGCATCTTCAATTTGGGCGGCGGACCGGCCAATACGACAAGCCTGTTGGAAGCGATTGAACTGATTGCAGAGATCAGAGGCCGGTCTCCGCAGCTGAAGTTCGCCAGCTGGCGGCCGGGTGATCAGCCCTGGTACGTGTCCGATACTCGCGCGATCTCGGCAGCACTCGATTGGCGCCCGCGCACATCGCTCGATCGCGGCTTGCGCAAGCTTCACCACTGGATCCGGGAACGCTTTTGTGAAAGCGAGCGGCCCCAGGCTCCGCGACATCTCCATCGCGCTGATCTTGAGGTGTCGCGGTGACACCACCAAGCAGACGCCGCATCCTTATCACCACCGACACAGTAGGCGGCGTCTGGACCTATGCGACGACGCTCGCCCGCGCGCTCGCGCGTCGGCGCTGTGACGTGGTGCTGGTGACGCTTGGGCCGCCGCCCCAGCCCGAACAGCTCGCCGAACTCGCCTTCTGTCCGACGGTCAGCGTCGAGGTCACGGATTTCGCGCTCGAGTGGATGGATCCCGAGGGCCGGGACTTCGCGCGCGCAAAACGCGGCTTGTCACAGATCGCCTGGCAGGTGAAGCCGGATCTGGTGCATTTAAACGGATTTCGTGAGGCGCTGTGCAACTGGCCTGCTCCCGTCGTGCTTGTTGCGCATTCCTGCGTGCGCAGCTGGTGGCGCGCCTGCCGCGGCGCGGATCCAGACGAGCCGCGCTGGAACGCGTATGCCGCGCGCGTCAAGGAAGCGCTCGCCGCGTGTGATCGATGGGTTGCACCCACCGCGGCATTTCGCGACGAGATGCTGCAATTATACGCGCCACCCTCGCGCGGGCGCGTGATCCATAACGGACTGGCAGGAGCACCGATACCTCGACCGAAAGAGCCGTTCATCGTCGCCGCCGGACGGCTCTGGGACGAGGCGAAGAACGTGCACGCCGTCAGCTCGATCGCGGGCGAGTTGCCCTGGCCGGTGAAGCTCGTCGGACCTTTGACGTCGCTTCATTCGATACCGTCATGTATCGAGTTTTTAGGCGAGCTGCCCCGCGCGCAAGTGCTGGAATACATGGCGAGGGCGGCCATCTACGTTGCACCTGCCCGATATGAGCCGTTCGGGCTGTGCGCCCTGGAAGCGGCGCTCGCCCGGTGCGCCCTGGTGCTCTCGGACATTCCGAGCTTTGCCGAGCTTTGGAGCGGCGCCGCTCTGATTGTGGAGCCGGAGAACCGGCGCGAGCTCGTCGCAAGCCTGCAGCATCTGTGCGCAGAGGATCGCATGCGCAGCCGACTGCAAGCCGCCGCGGCCCGGCGGGCGGCGCGGTACAGCGCCGACGCGATGGCCGATGCCTATTGCGAGCTCTATGACGAGCTGATTGGTGCAAAAACGAGCCGTCACTCGGCGCAATTTGCGCGGACCGGGAAATACGCATGAGGTACGTGATCTTCTGCCAGTCGATCGCGTCGTGCTGGAACCACGGCAATGCGCATTTCCTGCGCGGCATCGCGCGCGAGCTTTTGCGCCGCGGTCATCAGGTTATCGTTTACGAGCCGGCAGACGGCTGGAGCCGCACCAATCTTGCTCGGGACCATGGCGAGGCCGCGCTGGCGGAGGGCGCGCGCGTCGTTCCTGATCTGGCGATTCGTCTCTATCGCAACGAGACCCTGGATGTGGACGAGGCGATCGACGGTGCCG
>DATCJI010000188.1:0-2819 GCA_036562835.1 Xanthobacteraceae bacterium
AATCCCGAACGAGACTAATAATGGCGGCGCGCGTATCTGCAGTGCCGGCGGAACGAATTGTCGATCCAGCATGAACGGGAGCTCATCGGCGGTCCCCAGAACGGGTTGCCGAAGACGCCGCCCACAACGCCGCCAACCACCGCACCCGGAGGGCCAGCGACCACAAGGCCGGTTCCGGCGCCCGCTACGGCGCCCACCATGTCGGCGCGTGAGCTGCTGGCCCCCGCAACTGACATGAGAAGAATGGTTGCAGCTGCACAGAGCGTCCGGCGCATAGTTCCCTCCTCAGGCGAGCGGAGCCTCGGCGGGCGCGCGCAGAAGCAGCGCCGCCTGGGAAGCATGAGCTCGCGAACAAAACTTCGACAGGACCGCGATACCTTGGCTCGTGTTCTTTTTTGTGGCGAAAACTCCGCAGATCGGCGTCACGATCGAGATGGTTAACAGGTGTGATCCTGCGGCCACAGCGCCGCGCTTGTCAGCCCGCTGATACAGTGGAGGCAGCGCGGTTTATTCCCAGCGCCACGATGCGATGCAGCAGCTCCGGGTACTCGAGCCCGTCCAACAAGGCCGCAGCCGCAAACTCCTGGCTGCGCGCGATCTCGGGATTGGGATTGGCCTCGAGAAAATACGGCACTTCATCGGCGGAGAGACGGAAATCGATGCGGGCATAGCCGTCGAGCCCCAGCGTTCGGTAAATACGTTTCGCTGTGCGCTGGATATGCATGCACAGCTCCGGCTTGAGGTCCTTGGCCGGGCCGTGCAGGATGCCGCGTCGCTCCTGATAATCGGGATCGTGCTTGACCTTCTCGGTAGCGATGCGCCACGAGCCCGGCATCATGTTGCCGAAATGCAGTTCCCACACGGGTAGCGCCCGCAGCCGGTCATTGCCGAGCACACCCACATAGATCTCGCGCCCCTCGATAAACTGCTCGGCGATCGCCGGCGTGCCGATTCGTTCGTGGATGAAGGTGACGCGCTCCCGGAGCTTTTCATCGGTGTCGACCACGGACGCCTGCGAAATCCCGTAGGAGGCATCCTCGATCAGGCTTTTGACAATCAGCGGCAGGGCAAGGCGCGCCGGGCGCCGGATTTTGCGATGCATCGGGAACACCGCGAAAGCCGGCACCCGAATGCGATGATAATGCACGAGCGTCTTTGAAAGATCCTTGCCGCGCGCGAGCATCAGCCCGCGCGGGTTGCAACCGGTATAGGGAACGCGGCTGAGCTCGAGATAGCTCGCGACATTGTGGTCGTAGATGACCTCGCCGTGGAACTGTTCGAGCAGGCTGAACACAACGTGCGGCTTCCAGCCCTCGATCTCGTCACGGATCGGCTTGAGCTCATCGTGCACGCCCAGCGGACGAACCTCGTGCCCTGCCGCGCGCAACGTGCTCACGACATCGTATTCGGTTTTCCACTCGTTTATTTCCTGCTCGCTATAACCCTTGTGCGAGTCGGGCGGCACCAGGTCCGGGTGCACGAGCACGAGCACGCGCAACGGCTTCATAATGCGATCCACTTTCGCCGCAGCTGACCGAACAGCGCATGCACGGTCTTTGCGGTGAGGAGCACCGTAAATTCCATGATCAGCTGCCGTTCGGAGCCGACCGCGCGCAGTTTAAGCTCGCGGCACCGCACGATCATATCATCAAGCAGCGCGTCGATGGTGAGCTGATATTCACCCGTCCATCTGGCAACCATTTGTCTGATTCGTGCCCGGTTATGACGGATGAACAGGGAAGCAGGAGGCGAGCGGCGGTGCCTTGGATCGGCGGAAAACAGCCGCAACAAATCGCGGTCGTAAGTTTTTGGCGTATCGAACGCATAGAACGCCTGCTTCTTGCGGTAATGTTCGCCGAGAGTCTGCGTGAGCTGTGAAAGCGGGTCGACGCGTTCCCGGCGGGTGAGCAGCGGGCGTTGCGTCGAAATTTCCGCCATCAGCTCGTCCACATATTCAAGTTTCTTCAGCGCCGGCCAGCCGGCGTAACGCGTGCGCCAGTTCGAGCGCGGCCGCAGCCATACCGCGAACGTCTCTGCGAAATCCTCGTCGGGATGGCTCTGCGCGTACCACAGGCGCAGATGCTGGACGAAATTTCTGCTCGCGGGGTTAGGCCGGTAATACCTGGGATAGCGCTGCGAAGACGGCCCGAATAATTGCTGCCACGGCCGTCGCCGCTGCAGCTGATACGCGTGCTGCACCACGTGTCCCGCTTCATGGCGCAAAATGCGCATGCACTCGGACCAGGTGCCGCCCTCGACGTCGATAATTTTCTTCTTCTCGAGGCGCATGAGGCGGGGATGCGCCAGATAGAAAGGAATGGCGATTCCGGGCGTGTTGTCCGGGCTGAACCATTCGCTCGAGATCCAGGCATGCGGCCGCACACGAATGCCGCGCTGCGCGAGCTCCTCGTGCAGGTTGTTGACGCAGTCCTCGAGCCAGGTACCCTCGACCGTCAGCCTGAGGTCGCGAAAGCGGAGCTTGAGCAGCTGCTCGTCAGGCAGCGACGCCCACGCGAATTTTTTACGCGGCATGCCTGTTCAGGGCGTCATGCATTTTGAACCCGTTTGTCCCGCGGCCGGGAACATCTAAAATTCGAGCGTTTTAGGATCACGGCTGGCGTTCCAGAAGTGAAGGATGTCCACGACGCGAGCGTCCTCATCGACCGTGTATATGGTCCAATACTGCGTGCGGCGGCCAACGCGAAAAAGATAAGCGCGGTAGGGCGCGCCTGTGAACGCAAAGTAGGTCCAGGTGAGGGGTGACTGCCGCAAATCAATCGAGATGATTCTATCGAGGCGCTCGATCTGCTCGAGCGCGA
>DATCJI010000217.1:0-1966 GCA_036562835.1 Xanthobacteraceae bacterium
GCCGATGGTGACCAGCATGCCGTTATCCATGGTGACGATGGACCACATGACGTCGTAGGAGCCGTTGACCGGCTGCATGTACCCGTATGCGCCCTGGCTGTAGACGCGCACCGGTTTCGCCGGCTCGAGCAGCCAGAACACAAAGTCCAGATCGTGCGTGGACTCCATGACTACGGGAGAGAGCCGCACGCGCTTGGCGATCTTTGCGCCGAGGCTGCGGCTGAGATGCCGGCTGACCATGACGGAGACGACCTTGCCGAGCGTGCCGTCGGTGATCTTCTTCTTGGCGTAGGCAAATTTCGTATTGAATCGCTGCGAATATCCGATGGTGAATTTCAGCCGGCCACGCTTTGCCAGCGTGATCAGCTCGTCCGCTTCCCACAGCTTAAGCGCGATTGGCTTCTCGAGGAGCACGTTCTTGCCGGCCTTGAGGCAATCGCGCGCGATCGGATAATGGTTCTGCTCGGGCGTGGTGCAGACGTAGACGACCGAAATCGCCGGATTATTGAGAATGTCCTTGTAGTCGAGCGTGGCGGATGCGGGCCTGGTGAGGGCCTTCATTTCGGCCAAACGGTCGGGACGAATCTCGCAAATATGCAGCCGATCGACGAGCGCCGAGCGCGACAGCGTCTCAGCGCGGATGCCCCCACACCAGCCCGTGCCAATGACCGCGACTTCGACCTTCTCCACGCGTGCCCTCCCACAGCTGAAGGTGGTCTGGCGCGCAGCGCCGCAATCCACCGTTTCTCATGCGGATTTATCGGAAGCGGCATCAGGGCGCTACCCCGCCTGAGCGACGCCGAACACCTCTTGCGCAAAGCGCGGATAGGTTTCGGCAAGTTCTGGTGCAATCTGCGAACGCAACAGGCGCAAGGTCTCGGGTGAAGGAGCAGGGGTGGGCGGCACGCCTTCTGCCTGCTCGAAGTCGAAGCCGGTATGCTCGATGATCTCTGCTTGCGAGTGGCCGGGATGCACGCTCTCAAGGCGAAAGCGCCCGCGTTCGCGATCGAAGCTGAAAAGACAGCGATTGGTGACAAGAGCGATGGGTCCGCCGGGACGGTAGACGTTCGGCGCGCTCGTGCCGGCTGCGCTGATGAAATCCACTTTAGGGACGAGCGTGCGCCTCGTGTGATCAAGTCGAAATAGAATCACTTTCGGCACGACGTAATAGAGATGCGCTGAGCCGAACGATCCCGGAAAGCGCACCTTCGGGTGCTCGTAAGTGCCGACATTCATGAGATTGATATTGCCTTGGCCATCGATCTGCCCGCCCGAAAGAAAGAAAACGTCCACGCGGCCCTGCGCGGCGCAATCGAATAGCTCACGCGCGCCGTCGGTGAAGAACGTGTGTCGGCGACTGCCGAGCAGCGAGACGTAAGGCCTGCCGTTTCCACGCGCGCGCGCGAGCAGCGCGGCCGCGGCCGGAATGGGAGAGGCATTGCCGACGGCAACGTGACGCACGCGCCCGATCAGGCCCGCGATCACGTCAGCCAGAAGCTCCTCGTCGCGATATTCGCGGTCAGGCACTTTATTCGTCATTGCCGGGCTTGACCCGGCAATCCATCTCCTTGCGAAGAAAGATGGACCCGCGGGTCGAGCCCGCGGGTGACCAGTGGGGGAGCGGCACGTTGCGCGAGAACATACCGATCGAGGTAATGCGCAAAGCCCTCAGCGCTCGCCGAGAGCCGCGCATATTCTTCGAGGTGCGCGCCGTCCGCAGTGTAGTAATCGGCAAACGCGAGCGGCCAGGCTCCTTCTGGAGCTACCGCAACGCTCTCGACATAAAAGCCGCTCAGCGTTCCTGCGGCGAGGTGGGGATCATCGAGCAGGTTTGCGTCAAAGAGTGTCTCGACCGTGACAACGGTCTTTGCTGCCGCATGCGCCATGGCCGCAAGCTCGCGGTTCCGCCCGATCCACACATTGCCGTCGCGATCCCCCATCGCCGCATGGAAGAGCGCGATATCGG
>DATCJI010000230.1:0-8604 GCA_036562835.1 Xanthobacteraceae bacterium
GAAGAGGAGCAGCAGGGAGAAAAGCAATGTGACGAGAACGACAAAAATGAAAAACAGCACGGCGGTGGACAAACCGGTATGCAGTGCGAACACAAGCCACGGACCGAGTGAACTCCGCGTCACCTCGGCAAGCGCATTCTGAAAAAAGGATGGTCCCGCAAGCCACATGAGGTCAGTGCCGGCCTTCGCGATGGAAATTGTCGCCCGCCAAGGCGACGCCTAGCGTGAATAGCCGATTCGCTGCATCGGGGTCAGATGTTAACCTCTAACTTTCGGGAAACTTGAACCGTACCTTCGCCCCATCTAAGAGTTGCTGGTCCTTATCCCACTCAGCGGCGGTTCCGTGAGATATCTGGTATTGCGCGCGTGCGCTTGGCTCATTGCGAGTGCGGCTCTCGTTATGACCATAGTGCCGCCTGGATTCCGGCCGGTGACCGGCCTTCCTCACCTGTTGGAGCATTTGTCCTGGTTTTTCGCGTGCGGAATGGTGTTCGGCGCGGCATATCCGAAGGCCGCCATACTCAATTTATATATCGGCGGACTTGCGTTCTGCGCCGTACTTGAAATCATGCAGCTGTGGATTCCGGGCCGCCATGCGCGGCTCAACGACTTTCTGGCCGATGCTTTGGCAATCACCCTCGGGCTTTCGCTGCTGCGCGTCCTGCAAACCTTCCGTTCTCGAACGAGACCCGTTCTCTCGGAATAAACCGCAGACATCTGGTCTGAGAATCTAGGCGTGGGCGATCGGACCCTCAGGCGGAACCACACGCGGGCGGCGCTCGCTGTCAACGGCAACATAGGTGAAAATCCCCTCGGTGACGGCAATCTGATGCTCACCGGTACCCCGGCGCACCCAGCTCTCCACCTTGACGGTAATCGAGGTAGTCCCCACACGAATGATCCGCGCATAGCAAGTTACCTCGTCGCCAATCAAAACGGGACGATGGAAGCTCATGGCGGTGATGGCGACGGTGGCCGTTCGCCCCTTTGCGCGACGCGCGGCAACGGTGCCGCCCGCGAGATCCATTTGCGAAAGTAGCCAACCGCCAAAAATGTCGCCGAACGGATTGGCGTCCGCCGGCATGGCAACGGCGCGGAGCGAGGGCTCCGTAGCTGGCGGTCCGCTGGACCGATCGCTTGCTTGCGTCTCGCGTTTCACACCCTCTCCTGAGATCAGCGTTAATAGGACCTGGGCAGGCCGAGCGCTTTTTCCGCAATGAAGTTGAGGATCATGTGCGGGGTGATGGGCGCGATGCGCGCAATCATGACCTCACGCAAATACCGCTCCACGTGAAACTCCTTTGAGTAGCCCATACCCCCATGGGTCATCACCGCGGTCTCGCAGGCATGGAACGCCGCTTCGGCGGCAAGATACTTCGCGGCATTTGCCTCGATGCCGCAATCGCGCCTGGCATCATATAGCGCCGCGGCTTTCAGCATCATGAGATTGGCCGCTTCGAGTGAAGCCCAAGCTTGCGCAAGCGGATGCGCGATCGCCTGGTTCTCGCCAATGCGGCGCCTGAAGACCCGGCGCTCGCGCGCATAGCGCGCAGCGCTGTGCAAGGCGGCGCGGCCTATCCCGACCGCTTCCGCGGCGATGAGGATTCGCTCGGGGTTCATGCCATGCAGAATAAGGCGAAAGCCGTCACCCTCGGCGCCAATCCGATCGGCAACTGGAACGCGCATGCGGTCGAAAAAGAGCTCGTTGGAATCCACAGCGTGGCGACCCATCTTTTCTATGGCGCGGATGCTCACGCGCGTGCGGTCCAGATCGGTGTAGAAAAGCGTGAGCCCCTCGGTGCGGCGTTTGAGCTGATCGATCGGCGTAGTGCGCGCGAGCACCAGCATCTTGTTTGCGACCTGCGCGGTCGATATCCAGATTTTCTGCCCGGAAAGGACGTAGTGATCGTCTTCGCGGGCGGCGCGCAGCTTGATCGCCTTGGTCTCGAGCCCTGCGTCCGGCTCAGTGACGGCAAAACAGGCCTTGTCCTTTCCGGCAATCAGCGGCGGCAGCATGCGCCGTTTTTGCTCATCGCTGCCGAAAACGACGACCGGCTGCAGCCCGAAGATGTTCATGTGTACGGCGGAGGCTCCGCTCATGGCGGCGCCGGATTCGGCAATTGCCTGCATCATGAGCGCAGCCTCGGTAATTCCGAGACCGGAGCCGCCGTACTCCTGCGGCATGGCGATGCCCAGCCACCCCGCTGCCGCGATTGCCGCATGGAACTCGTGTGGGAATTTCCCCGTGCGGTCCTTCTCGAGCCAATAGCTCGCGTCGAAGGGCGCGCAAAGCTTGCGAACGGAATCGCGGATCTGCTCCTGCTCGGGGGTGAGGCAAAGATCCATGGCTTTCAGCCTGCTGATATGCCGCCGTTCACGCTGATGACCTGGCCCGTTACTTTCGCTGACTGAGGTCCGAGCAGGAACAGGATTGCGGCAGCGACGTCGGCCGGTTCCGCTACTCCGAGATGCGCGCGCTCAATGGCCTTGCCGAACAGCTTGCTGCTGAAATGATCCGCCATCAGACGGTCATGCGTGAGCGTGTTCTGCACAAGCGATGGGGTGACCACGTTCACACGAATATTCTGCCGTTTCGCCTCCATCGCCAAAGTGCGGGAAAACATCGCAATGCCGGCCATGGCCGCGCCGATGACCGCCTCTCCCGGCGTAGGCACTTTTGCGGCATCGGAGGCCACGTTCACAATGGCGCTTCCCGCCGGCATCAAAGGGAGCGCGTAATGGCAGCAATAAAGCGTGCTGAGAACCCAGTGCCGAACCACGGACTCGATTTCATCGTCGGAATAGTCACGAAAGAGGCGCGGGTTATGTTCGCCGCCCGCGCAGTTGACGAGAATGTCGATGCCGCCCCCGAGATGCTTTGCCCCGCCTTGCAGCACGGACTGCGCGCCTGCGGGAGTGGATACATCCGCAGGCACAAATTCCACCTTTGCGCCGGGGCAGTGTTTTGCGATGGCGCGACGGGCGCCCTCGCCACGCTCGGCATTGCGGCCGTTGAGCACCAGCGCTCTCACCCCGGCTTGGGCCAGCATGAGAGCCACGTGGAACCCGATTCCGGACGAGCTGCCCGTCAACAGAGCACGTTTGCCCTTAAAGCTGTTCTGCATCCTCTCTCCCCACCAATTCGCCTGAGCCGATTTCATCGATCCGCGCGCCGGCTTCAAGGCTGCCCGCTCAGCTGCTAGCTTTGCGTCGAGCAAAATGTGAATGCCCCGAAGGCCTATCGATGCCAATGAACAAGCCACACCTCGAATTTACCCGTGTAGATCTGCATTCCGGCTGGGCGTCCCCGCCCGGATATCCGGCCGGCATCAAACAAAAGATACTTGCGAGCGACATTGACGAGAAAGAGAAATCCGGCAGCCGCACAAGGCTGTTGCGCATCGAACCGGGCGCCCACACCACGGCGCCCTTTGTGCATGATCATTGGGAAGAGGTCTATCTTGTTTCCGGCGATCTGATCGTGGGCAATGATGAACGCGGCCACGGCGGCGAAAAGTTCGAGGCGCCCACTTATGCCTGCCGTCCCCCTGGCGTGCTCCATGGTCCGTTCAAATCCGAACGAGGCTGCCTGCTGTATGAAATCCACTATTACGATGAGAGCGTCAGCAAGACGAAATAATGAGTGAAATTTCAGAAAAGCAAAACGAGCTGATCGTATCACTGTGGCGCGGAGGCAAATCGGGGGCGTACCGGACCTATCGCGTTCCACGCCGCGAAAATCAGACTGTGCTCGACGTGGTCACGTTCGTGCAGCGCCATCTCGATCCGACGCTCGCGTATCGTTTCGCCTGCCGCGTCGGGATGTGCGGTTCCTGCGCCATGAGCGTAAACGGCCGACCGCGCTGGACGTGCCGCACGCATGTCTCGAAAGTGGCGAAGTCCGGACAGCTGCAGATCGGGCCACTCGAGAACCTGCCGATCATCAAGGATTTGGCAACCGACATGCGGCCCTTTTTCGAGAAATGGCAGCAAGCGCAAGGC
Source organism: Xanthobacteraceae bacterium (assembly GCA_036562835.1). GTDB lineage: Bacteria > Pseudomonadota > Alphaproteobacteria > Rhizobiales > Xanthobacteraceae > VAZQ01. The sequence continues at coordinate 4,003 of DATCJI010000230.1, forward strand.
GTGTTCAAGCCCTCGCGAACGCGGCAGGACGCAATTGGGAAAATCCGTCCCGACACGCGTGCACGCACTGCGGCTGATGCCGCAATCGAATGCATTAACTGCGGGGTCTGCTACGCGGCGTGTGATACCGTGCGTTGGAATGCCGACTATCTCGGTCCAGCTGCGCTCAACCGCGCGTGGACCCTGACGAACGATGAGCGCGATGCCGGCAATGTCGAACGCCTTTCAGCCGTTGCTGGCTCAGGCGGCTGCCATGCCTGTCATTCGCACCAATCCTGCCAGGAGCATTGTCCGCAATCGCTCAACCCAACCGCCTCGATTGCCGCTTTGAAGCGGGCCGCGGCTTCGGCCTATCTGCGCGGCAGGATCAAGTCATGAATGTGCGCCTCTATGTCTGGCAGCGCGCAACGGCGGCGCTGATGCTCCCTCTTGTGGCTGTCCATGTGGGGTTGATCTTCTACGCGATGGACCACGGGCTCACGGCTGCCGACATTCTGGGACGCACCCGCGGCAGTCTGCTCTGGGCCTGTTTTTATGGGGTGTTCGTCATAGCGGTCTCGATTCACGCGAGTATCGGCATGAGAAATATTGCCGCCGAATGGGCGCCAATAAGCGACCGGAATGCCGGGAGGCTCGCCGCTCTGTTCGGCCTCCTTCTCCTGGTGCTCGGCGCGCGAGCCGTCGCCGCCGTGGTGTTCCCATGAGCACCTACCTGCAACACCGCACCAGCACCCTGTGGGTCGCGGCCCTCGTTCATCGCATTTCAGGTCTTTCGCTGGCGATCTTCCTGCCGTTCCATTTTCTCGCACTGGGACTTGCAATCTCGGGCGAAGCGCGCCTCGACGGTTTTTTGCGCTGGACAGATGCGCTCTCGGTCAAACTCGCCGAAACCGTCCTCGTTTTCTTCTTGCTGGTGCATATGTTGGGTGGCATCCGCATTCTGCTTATCGAGAATCTTGCGTGGAGTGATCGTCAAAAGGAGCTTGCGGGCGCGGCGGCGGCGGTTTCCGCGCTCCTTGCCTTCATCTTTCTGGCGCGCGTTCTCATATGAATCTCGAGCGCACCAATACAGATATTTTAATCCTTGGCTCGGGCGGCGCCGGCCTGTTCGCCGCCCTGCATGCTCATGCCGCCAATCCCGATCTCAACATCATAGTCGCGACCAAGGGTCTCCTCGGCAAGTGCGGCTGCACGCGTATGGTCCAGGGCGGCTACAACGTCGCGCTGCACAAGGGTGACTCGGTCGAACGCCATTTCATGGACACGATCGAGGGCGGCAAGTGGCTGCCCAACCAGGAGCTCGCCTGGACCCTGGTGAGCACGGCGGTCGAGCGCGTGCGCGAGCTCGAGAACGAGATCGGCTGTTTCTTCGATCGCAACCCAGACGGCACGCTGCACGGCAAAGCATTTGCGGGACAGACCTTCGACCGCACGGTGCACAAGGGCGATCTCACCGGGATCGAGATCATCAACCGGCTGATGGAGCAGGTCTGGGCACGTCCCATTGCGCGGCTTGAGGAGCACCGCGCCGTTGCACTCATCCCTTCGCGCGACGGGGGCATCGCCGGCGTGCTGATGATCGATATCCGCAGCGGCGAGTTCCGGTATGTGGGGGCGGGCGCCGTGCTGCTCGCCACCGGCGGCGGCCCGACCATGTACCGCTACCATACGCCATCGGGCGACAAGAGCATGGATGGGATCGCCATGGCGCTCCGTGCGGGACTGCCGCTGCGTGACATGGAGATGGTGCAGTTCCATCCCACGGGCCTGCTCGCGGGGCCCGACACGCGCATGACCGGCACCGTTCTGGAAGAGGGTTTACGCGGATCAGGCGGTCATCTTCTCGACGGCAACATGCGCCGCTTCATGGCTGATCACGACCCGATGCTCGAACGCGCCACCCGCGATGTGGTCAGCCGCGCCATGTACACGGAGATGAAGGCTGGCCGTACCACTCCGCACGGCGGACTCTATATAAAGATGAGTCATCTCGGAGCGGAAAAGGTGGCGAAGGAATTCAAGGGGATGGTGCAGCGCTGCCGCGACTGCGGCTTTGATCTCGCGGGCGGTCTCGTCGAAGTGGTTCCGACGGCGCACTATTTCATGGGAGGGGTCATCTGCAACGCGGATACCTCGACCGATCGGCCGGGCCTCTATGTTGCCGGCGAGGACGCAAGCGGCATGCATGGTGCCAATCGCCTCGGCGGCAACGGCGTCGCAAACTCGACCGTTTTTGGCGGAATTGCCGGCGATGTGATGCCGCGCCGAATCGCAGCCGAGTCCGGTTGCCGGCCACCGGACGAAGCCGTGATCGAGGCCGAAATGGCGCGCGCCCTGCATGCTTTCTCCAGACCGCCTGGTGATCTGAATGGGCTGCGCGAGAAGTTGCTCGGCACTATGTGGGACGATGTCGGCGTCGTGCGCGAGCGCGCCGGGCTCGAGCGGGCCATCGCGAGGCTTGCGCAGATCGAGTCAGAGCTGATGGAAACCGGTGTTGCGGGGGATGATCGCGCGTTCAACCTGACATGGCATGATTGGCTTAACCTGCGCTCGTTGTGCGAGACGAGCGCGGTGATTGCACGCGCTGCACTTGCCCGCGAGAATTCCCGCGGCGCGCATTACCGGTCCGATTTTCCGGATCCGGGCGGCCTCGCCGCTTCCCGCTTTACCGTGGCCCGACAGACCGCTTCCGGCCTCGAGATCAGCGAGCGTCCCGTCGAGTTCACCATCGTAAAACCCGGCGAGACCTTGCTGGCAGGCAAAGCGGCGGCCGAATGACTAAATGATATCCGTGATGATTGCCCTTGCATCCATACAGCGCACCGCCGAAGACCTGATGGCCAGGGCGGCGATCGAAATTCCCGACGATTACCTCGAAGGCCTGCGCCGCTGCGCGGATACGGAAAAAGGCGACCTCTCCGCGTTCGTGATCAAGGCGATGCTGGAGAACTATGAGGCGGCGAAGCAAGATCGCCGCGCCATGTGCGGTGACACCGGGCTGCCGCGCTGGTACGTAAAGATCGGCAACGAAGCGCGCATGGAGGGCGGGCCCGTTGCGCTCGAGACCGCGTTGCGCCGCGCCACTGCGCGCGCCACACACACCGTGCCGCTGCGTCCCAACCGCGTGCACCCGCTCTGGCGCACCGATCACAACAATAACGTGGGCATCGGCGCGCCTGAGATCGAATACTTGTTCCACCCGGATGCCGACTGGATCGATCTGACTACCGTGCACAAGGGTGGCCTTTTCGGCACCGACTACCGCATGCTGTTTCCCGGCGACGGCATTGACGGCATCAAGCGGTTCTATCTCGACACGCTTATTGGCTTCGGCAAGCGCGGCCTCGCCTGCCAGCCCGCGATCGTCGGCGTCGGTCTCGGCGGATCGAAGGACATCAGCATGGTCCTGGGCAAGCAGGCCGCCTGCCTGCGTATCGTCGGCTCGCGCAATCCCGATCCGAAGATCGCGTCCCTTGAGCTTGAGTTGAAGGAACTGGGCAACAACATCGGAATGGGCGCCATGGGCTTCATGGGCTCGTCCATGGTGGTCGATTGTCATATCGAAGTCGGCTATTGCCACACCGGCGGGATGCCCATGTCGGTGCACATGTTCTGTCTGTCGTCGCGCCGCGCTTGCGCGCGCATTTTTGCCGATGGGCATGCAGAGTTCCGCACAGACCCCATGTGGTTCACTGATTACATGCGTCGCGACACTGTCGAATGGCAGGAAAGCCCGGCCGAGCAGGCCGCGGAGTAGGTAATGGGCGAGCTCAAAAGCGTTCACCTGAAACTCCCCGCCTCGACGGATGATCTGCGGAAGCTCGAGATCGGCTCGGTCGCTTACCTGACCGGGCGCGTCTTCACCGCGCGGGAGGGCGTCTACAAGCATGCGATCGAGGACGGTGCTGGCATGCCGGCCTCGAAGGAAGCGCTCGGGCGCGTGAACTTCCATTGCTCGCCGGCGGCGCGGATCAATCCCGACGGAACCTATTCGGTAGACGCGATTGCCAGCGCGCCAATGGAAGACCCCGAGGACATTCCGCCGCACGCGCTGGCGAACGTCGAGGGGAGCTACACCGTGGGCGCCGTCACCGCGACCGCGTCGTTCCGCTTTGCCAAGTGGCTCGACGGCTGGTTCAAGCTCTCCGGCTGCAACATCATTCTCGGCAAGGGCGGAATGACCGGCGAGATCTACAAAAGGTCGTTCGTGCCGAACAATGCGATTTATTTGACCACCGTCGGCTACGGAACCGGCGCGCTGCTCGGGCGTGGCATCAAACGCGTGGCCGGCGTCTACTGGCTCGAAGAGCTTGGGCTCGCGCAGGCGGTCTGGGTGCTCGATGTCGAGAACTTTGGACCGTTTTTGGTAGAGAGCGATCTTGCCGGCAACAGTTTGTTCGAGCGCGAGAACGAAAAAATCGCGCCGGGGTTTGCCAAGCTCTACGCCGGCACCGTGCCCGCCACTCTGCGCCGCTACGGCGAAACAGACGATAAAACTAAAGAAGTGATTTGATCGAAGTTGTAGGGTGCGCAAAGCGCGCTGTCGCGCGCGTGCGCACGCGTATCTGCGCGTGGGCACGGCGCGCGCAGGCCATTTTGCAG
>DATCJI010000277.1:0-2080 GCA_036562835.1 Xanthobacteraceae bacterium
TGGGGTACGACCACCGCAACATTCGGCATCTCGTAGGTTAATGAAGGCGCGACGAGATCTCGCTCCGCGTTGTACGGCATGTGCGCGAACAAGAACTGATTGATGGAGAAATGACCGATTGTCGCGCCGCCGATCGTGTAGCCGTCCGCTGGGCTTTTCGCGACCGCATCTATTCCGACATTGCCCGACGCCCCTGGCCGGTTCTCGATGATGAACGGTTGCCCGAGCTTCTCCTTTAGATTGTCCGCAAGCAGCCGGTACAGGACGTCGGTCGAGCCTCCGGGTGGATATGGGACGATGAGGTGCACCGGATGGTCGGGCCAGGTGCCGGCGCTCTGCGCCCAGCCGGGTCTTGCGCGCAGGACGATGGCGCCCGCCGCGTTCTGCATCAACGCGCGGCGTGAAATCCCGTTATTGAAAATCCGCATCCGCTTTCTCCCTATCACTCAATCGGTCATGATGCGGGGCTGAGCTTTTTCTGTACGCGCTGATCGAAACGCGCCACGTTTACTATCACGCGCTCATGGGTGCCGTCTCCGATCGGCTCTTTTTCGTCCTGCGCTCCGACCCGGAAAAGAAGCGTGCGCCCCTCGACTTTTATCAGCTCCGCGCTGGCGCGCACCTTCATGCCGATGGGCGTGGCCGCAAAGTGACGAACATCGAGTCGCGTACCCAGGCTTTGATGGCCCTCAGGCAAGAGGCGCTCGACGGCGTCGAGTGCGGCGGCTTCGATGAGGTTGATCATGACCGGCGTGGCAAGCACCGGTACGAGGCCGCTGCCCACTTTGGGGGCGGTATGCTCGATGCCGACCAGCAGCTGCGCCGATCCCTTCATCCCCGGCTGCAGGCGCGACAAATGAAGCATCCATGCACCTCCCGAGAGCCCCGCAGGGGCCGCATCCGTCAGTGCATCACGGTTCCACCATCGACCGCAATGGTCTGCCCTGTGACCAACAGGCTTGCGTCGGACACGAGCCAATGAATTGTGCCCACAAGGTCTGTGGGAACGAGGTTGCGAGCAATCGACTGGCCGGTTCGAATCGCCTCCAGCGCTTTCTCGAACTTTTCGCCAAAAAATTCGCGCGCTGCCTCGTTTGCCACGATGCTTGGCGCAACTGCGTTGACGCGGATGTTGTCACGGCCGAGCTCCCGCGCCAGGCCTCGGGTGAGCCCAATTACGGCAGCCTTGCAGGTCGTGTAATGCAGGCCATAGGGCATGCCGTAAGTTGCTGCGAGAGAGGCAATATTCACAATGCTGCCGCCGCCAGCCCGGCGCAAGGCGGGTACGACCGCTTTGCAGCAGTTCCAGACGCCTCTGACGTTCACCGCCATTGCCGCATCCCAGTCGGTTTCGCTGATCGCATCGAAGCGGCCGCCGCGCAACCCTGCAAACAAAGCTGCATTGTTGATGAGCGCATCAATGCGTCCGAACGTCTCGAGTGCCGTGCGCGCCATTTCCGTTGCTGAGCCGGCGTTTGCCACGTCGACAGCGCTGGCTAATGCTGTCCCGCCTTGCTTCCTGATCAGATCGAGGGTGCTCGAGCAATCAGCACTGTCAGCAGCCACGATGCGAGCACCCAACCCGCCGAGATAATGAGCGTATTCCTGCCCGATCCCGCGCGCCGCCCCCGTGATGACAATCACCTTTCCCTCGATGTTCATCGCGACCTCCTAAAGCACACATTGTCACCCGCGGGCTTCACCCACGGGTCCATCCTTTTCGCAAGATCATGGTCTGCCGGCCCCAGTCCGGCAAATGACGAACGATTACGCGGCGATGGCCCGCGGCAGGATGGGCGCTGTCGCGTCGTGCCGCTTGCCGGCACGGAGGCAGAACACCGGCTGCAGCAGCCGCTCTGCAATGATCTGGGTTTTCTCGTTATCGCGGAGCAGAAAGCGGCCGCGCTGATCGGATAAGATGGACACGTCGGCAACTCTTCCCGGCGCCAGCGAGCCAATTTCATCGGATAGCCCGAGCATGGCGGCTGCGTTGCATGTCACCATGCGGATCACCTGATCGAGAGAGAGACCGAGTGCGAGCATGGAGCTCATCGCCTGGGTAAGGCTGAACTGCGCCTGG
>DATCJI010000322.1:0-3219 GCA_036562835.1 Xanthobacteraceae bacterium
CACCCTACGCGTCCGCCATCTGGCCTGTGGGCGCTTGCTGCTGCGCGCTTGGCGCTCGGAATGGCCTGTGCTATCGGCGGCGAGGCTTTTGAATCATCTCCACGCCGCGGCCCAATGAGCAATTCCTCTCCGGCTCGCATGCACGAGCAGAGGCTGTTTTCGGCATCCCTTGCCGAAACCGATCCGGATATTGCGCAGGCGGTGCAACGCGAGCTGGGTCGCCAGCGCGACGAGATCGAGCTGATCGCGTCGGAAAACATCGTCAGCAAGGCGGTGTTGGAGGCCCAGGGCTCGGTCCTGACAAACAAATACGCTGAAGGGCTGCCCGGGCGGCGTTATTACGGCGGCTGCCAGTACGTAGATGTAGTGGAAAATCTTGCGATCCAAAGGGTTACCCGCCTTTTCGGATGTAAATTCGCAAATGTTCAGCCCCATTCGGGTGCCTCCGCAAACCTCGCCGCGTTCATGGCTTTGATGTCGCCCGGCGACACTTTCATGGGTCTGGGACTCAGTTCCGGCGGGCACCTCACGCACGGCTCTCCGGTCAATTTCTCGGGCCGCTGGTTCACACCGGTCGCGTATGATGTGCGGCGCGATGACCACCGCGTCGACATGGATCAGGTGGCGAAGCTCGCACGCGAGCACCGGCCGAAGGTGATCATTGCAGGAGGCTCGGCCTACCCGCGTGTTCTGGATTTTCGCGCTTTCCGTGCCATTGCCGACGAGGTCGGCGCCAAGCTCCTGGTCGACATGGCGCACTTTGCCGGGCTCGTTGCCGGAGGCGCGCACCCAAGTCCTTTCCCGCACGCCCACGTGGTCACCTCGACGACGCACAAGACGCTGCGGGGTCCGCGCGCCGGGTTCATCCTCACCGACGACGACACGCTTGCGAAGAAGATCAATGCTGCAGTTTTTCCCGGCCTGCAGGGCGGGCCACTGATGCACGTGATCGCCGCGAAGGCAGTCGCGTTCGGAGAGGCTCTGCGCACGGACTTCAAGATTTATGCGCGCAACGTCGTTGCCAATGCAAAGGCACTCGCGGAAACGCTGAAATCCAGCGGTTTCGACCTCGTCTCAGGCGGCACGGACACGCACCTTCTTCTGGTCGATCTGCGCAGCAAGGGACTCACCGGCCAAATTGCCGAGGCGGCGCTCGGCAGAGCCCACATCACCTGCAACAAGAACGGCGTGCCCTTCGATCCGGAAAAGCCGACGGTCACTTCCGGCATACGCGTGGGCACGCCCGCGGGTACGACGCGCGGCTTTGGCATCGGCGAATTCCAGCAGATCGGGACATGGATCGCCGAGCTGCTCGATGTGCTCGCACACAAGCAGTCCGAGGCTGATGCGACCGCCGAGGCCACGGTACGCCACAACGTGCAGGCTCTCGTGCAGCGCTTCCCGATTTATTCATAATTTCTATGGAATTGCCTCGACCAAATTCGTCCGCTCATTCCCGCGCAAGCGGGAATCCAGGATCTGGGTCCCCGCTTTCGCGGGGACGAGCGGATCAAACGTCAGCCTAAACGCTCCTGCTTCCATGCGGTGTCCCAATTGCGGGAGCCTGGACACCCAGGTCAAGGATTCGCGGCCGACGGAGGACAGCTCCGTCATCCGCCGCCGGCGGCTGTGCCTCGCCTGCAATTTCCGCTTCACCACCTTCGAGCGCGTGCAACTGCGCGAGCTAACGGTGATCAAGCGCAACGGCCGGCGCGTTCCTTTCGATCGCGACAAGCTGTTGCGCTCCGTGCAAATTGCGTTGCGCAAGCGCCCGGTCGACCCCGATCGCATCGAGCGCGCCGTCTCGAAGATCGTGCGGGAGCTGGAAAGCCAGGGCGAGAGCGACGTCTCCTCCGAGACCATCGGCGAAATGGTGATGGACACGCTGCGCGGACTCGACGGAGTGGCGTATGTCCGCTTCGCCTCCGTTTATCGCAATTTCCGCGAAGCCAAGGATTTCGAGGCAGTGCTCGACGAGCTCGCGGGCGAGGACGATAAAGCGGCGGTTCCGGCACGAAAGTGAGCAGGTAGATGCGAACTGGACTGTTTCCGGGCAGCTTCGATCCCGTCACCAACGGGCATCTCGACCTGGTGCGCCAGAGCGCGCGGTTGCTCGATCGCCTGGTCGTGGCGATCGGCACGCATCCGGACAAGACGGCGCTGTTCACCGTGCAGGAACGGCTCGATATGCTGCAGGAGACATGCGCGCCTCTTGCCCGCGCGAGCGGCTGCGATTTCGTGGCGGTGAGCTTTGCCGATCTGGTCGTCAGCGCCGCGCAGCGCGAGAGCGCAACGGTGCTGATCCGCGGACTGCGCAGCGCCAGCGACTTTGATTACGAGATGGAGATGGCAGGCATGAACGCCGCCATGGCGCCGGGCGTGCAAACGATCTTTTTACCGGCCTCGCCCGCCGTCCGCCCGATCACCGCCACACTGGTCCGGCAGATCGCCTCCATGGGCGGCGACGTATCGCTTTTCGTTCCGGCGCCCGTCGTCGCGCGCCTGAAGCAAAAGATTGCCGCCTCGATCCGCAAATAGGAGTTTCCATGTTTCGTGTGCTGTTTCGTCCCTTGGCCATTGTTGCTATGCTCGCCTTTGTGTCCGCCGCCTCTGCGCAGTCATTGCCCCCCGGTGTCGATCCCCAGAACACGCTTCTGATCGACACGACCAAGGGCCGCATCGTTGTCAAATTGCGCAATGACATCGCGCCGCAGCACGCCGCGCGCATGAAGCAGCTCGCGCGCGAGAAATACTACGACAACGTGCCGTTCCACCGCGTAATCGAAGGCTTCATGGCGCAGACCGGCGACGGCGCCCGCGGCGACGGCACCGGCGGATCCAAATATCCGAACCTGCCGGCCGAGTTCTCCAACGTGCCGTTCAAGCGCGGGATCGTCGGCATGGCGCGCGCGAGCGATCCGAATTCGGCCAATTCGCAGTTCTTCATCATGTTTGCGGATGGCTCCTTCCTTAACGGCAAATACACCGTTGTGGGCGAGGTGGTCTCGGGCATGGACACGGTCGACAAGATCAAGCGCGGGGAACCGGTGCAGAACCCGGATCGCATGACTCGCGTGCAAGTGGCTGCAGACGCTAAGTAAATGCCCGCCATGCCGGCTTGCATGGGATGGCAATCTTTTTTGCAAGGTCGGGAACGTAACGCATAGACGCGCGTTGAGGGATAGATGCGGCTATTGTCTCTGGGTGAGGAACCGCCTG
>DATCJI010000325.1:0-2425 GCA_036562835.1 Xanthobacteraceae bacterium
CGAGAAAAGAATGTCGCATGTGCGCACGCCGGCAAGCAGGGCTTTTTTGGAAATGATGCGGCTCGCATCCGGATTGATGCGAACGACTGCCAATTCACGTAAGCGATCGATCGCGCTCCGGGCAATCGGCTGGGTGACGAAAATGCGTGGCCGCCTCAACGCAGCCACCGCACCACACCGGCAATACCGTCAACGGCCACCTGTGCCCCATCAGGAATGTGCCAGGTTGCGTCCAGCACACCAAGGACCATGGGGATGCTGCGTTCGCGCGCGAGCGAAGCGAGATGCGAGGTCGAGCCGCCAAGCTCGGCCACGACGCCGGCCACGCGCGGAAGCACCCGGCTCAACGAGGGTCCCGCGACTTTCGTCACCAACACGTCTCCCGGCGCGACGCGCGACAGTTCGCATTCGCAACTGACGACAACGGCGCGGCCTGCACCCCAGCCGACGCCGGCGGGATGTCCGTTTAGCCCCGGATGCTTCAGCCAGATTTCGTCGGGCACGGCGGTGGGTTCAATCACAAGAGGCCGCGCCTGCAGGAGCTTGAACCCATTTTGGTCCAATGCCCACTCGATCTCGATTGGCGCTCCGATCACGTGTTCAGCCTTGCGCATGAGGCGGCCCAGCGTCGTGGCTTGTGCCGGCGTAAGTGAAGGCGCTTGCGCGAGGTCGACGGGAACCGGCTCAGCCGAAGCGCCATGGCCGCACGTCGCACGATGATCTTTGCGTCCCGCATCGATCTTACGCACGAACCCCTGGCGCGAGAGCACGATGCGATCCGGCACCACTTCTCCCTGCGCGATAGCGCTGCCGAGGCCCCAGGTCGCGGAGATCAGCATTGCACCCTCGGCGGTCTCGCTCAGTCCGCCGCCGGAAGCGAGAGCATTCACGACCGGTTGCACGAGCACAGCCATAGCGGTCCCCTGCGCGGAGAGCCCGTAATTGTCCATGTACCGCCGTGCATTGGTGGTCCACAGCGCTGCCCAGCACGCGCGCACGGCGGTAAGGAACGCGGGCTCCTCATCGATGCCCAAGAAACTTTCGAATTGGCCTGCGAAGGTCGCACCGGCCCGGTCCTCGATGAGTGCCGAGGAACGCACGGCTGTGTTTGCTGTACTGCCCGCGCGCTGTATGCCCCATGCTTCGAGCAGCGGGTCGGCGATATCTCCCGCTATAGGCTGTTCGTAAAGCGCAAGCCGGATGTCGACCGCGAGCCTTCGCTGCTCGCGCGCGTCGGCCGCGGCGAAGCGGGTCAGCAACGGCTCGAGCGCAAGCGCTTTGATCTGTGTCCGGTAAGCCGCGGCACTCAGCGCGAACCCACCCGGCGTAGGCAGCCCGGTGCGCGCAAGGGCGGCAAGGTTCGCGGCCTTGGGGCCAATGCGCTCGGGGCTCGCCTCCTCGGCTGCCTCGAGCGGGACAACGAAATCGGTCACGCGGGTACGGAAAGTCCGACTGGGCAGCTCACGCCGGTACCGCCGATGCCGCAATAGCCTCGCGGGTTCTTGGCCAGATATTGCTGGTGGTAGTCTTCCGCAAAATAGAACGGCGGACCCTCGACTATTTCGGTCGTGATTGCGCCATGGCCCTTCGCCTTTAGCGCCTGCCCGTACACTTGCTTCGATCGCTCCGCGGCTGCGCGCTGCTCGGCATTGAACACATAGATCGCGGAACGATATTGCGTTCCGACATCATTGCCCTGGCGCATTCCTTGCGTGGGATCGTGGTTCTCCCAAAACGTTTTCAGTAATACGTCATAGGAGATGTGCTTGCGGTCGAAGACCACCAGGACCACCTCAGTGTGACCGGTGCGGCCGGAGCACACCTCTTCGTAGGTAGGATTGGGAGTATGGCCGGCCGCATACCCTGCAGCAGTGATATAAATGCCCTCGCCCAATTCCCAGAACTTCCGTTCGGCGCCCCAGAAGCACCCCATGCCGAACATCGCGAGCTCAAGCCCTGTCGGATAAGGTCCTTTCAGCGGCCGGTGAAGGATGAAGTGCTCGCGGGCAGTGGGAATAGGTAGTGGGCGCCCCGGCAATGCCTCGGTGGGAGAGGGCACGACCAGACTTTTCTTCAACGTGAACATCTCGGCACTCCGGTAAATTCGCCCCTTTATATAGCGTTTACTCTTCGTAAACGCATCGCCTGAAGGGCAGAGTGCCGTTCGCTGTTAGGCCAGCGTTAAACTTAACGATTCACAGTATGCCTGTGTCGCTGCAGGCCGGCGCCGCTGCCGGGTCCTTGCAGTCCGGAGCTTGCAGGCCAGTCTGGAAATAGAGTGATGTGTACGCGTGCGCTTGTGATCTGCCTCGCCACCATCATGAGCGTGGCGAGCCTGAGCGATGTTAGAGCCGCATCGCCCTACGTCATCGACGGCCTGCACCTTGGCAGCTTGTTCACGCCCGGCCGGGGTTATCAGTGCAAG
>DATCJI010000337.1:0-1692 GCA_036562835.1 Xanthobacteraceae bacterium
ATGGTCAGCGGCCGAAGGTGACGGCCGTTCGTCAGCTTTTAGGGCCTACGAACACCCCTCTCCGACCTCCCTGCTGAACCATGAGACATCGGATCACCTCCTTTCGCTGCGTTGAAGCTAGCCCGGAAGATGAGTCTTTATTTGCCGAAGCGCAAGACTTGTAATGATGTGAACATTCGGCAATTCTCCGCAGCTTCGCGCACACGCCACGGCGTCACGCGCGGCAATCCTCGACGATCCTGGTCACCTCCGGCGCCGACGGTAGCACCAGCGGAGCTGCGCCTGGCACTCCGATCGCGATGCGCGCGCGGCTGAGGGCAAGCGCGTCGAGCAGCGGGTCGTAGGCAGCGAGCAGCGCGGTCGCCTGGCCGGTGGACGGATTGAAGGTCGCGGAAAGATTGCGCGTCATCTCGCTGGTCCACAGCGAAAATTGGGTCACCGGTTGGGCGGAAGGCCTGGACACCCACAGCTGGCGCGATGCGCGCACGCATTTCACCGAAAGCTGCGTGCGGGAGTCCGACGAGATGAAATCCGCTTCGGTCGCGCCCGGTACCGACGAATAGGTCCAGCTGCCGGCGAGCGGCGTGATGAATGCCGGGTTCGTGGACGCACCCGACTGGGCGGGCAATGGCGATTGGGAGACGAGGGCGGCGAGCGCCGCAAGCACTGCAAAACGCATGGGCTTCAGCGGCTCAGCTTGTCGACTTTGGCCTGGAGCGCGGCAAGCTCGGCGCGCAGCTGATCGACGTCGCTGCCGCCGCCGCCGGGCTTGTCGGCCGCGTTGCGCTTGGCGGTGAAGGCCCGGCTCGCATCTTCGAACATCGCCATGTTCCGCTTGGCAAGGTCGGCAAGCATGTTGCCGCCGAGCGCATCGCGCACCGCGCTCTGGTTGCGCTGGAACGCTTCCATGGCGGCTTCGAGATATTGGGGCACGAAATTCTGCATCGAATTGCCGTAAAGGCCGATCAGCTGCTTCAAAAAATTGATCGGCAACATGGTCGCGCCGCGCGCTTCCTCGTCAACGATGATCTGGGTCAGCACCTGGCGGGTAATGTCGTCGCCCGACTTTGCGTCGACGACTTCGAACTCGCGGCCTTCGCGGACCATTTGCGCCAGCCGGTCGAGCGTGATGTAGGTCGAGCTTTCGGTGTCATATAAGCGCCGGTTCGCGTATTTCTTGATCGTCACCTTTTCAGATTTCGCCATGGACCGCTCCCGAAACTCACCGCGCGATCTACTACCGGACGATAGTGCAGTGCAACATGAGCATTCGCACGAGCGGGCGCCGCGGCCGTTGCCGCTGTTCCTCGAATTGCTGCGCAAGGTGTCGGAGCAGGATCGCGAGCTGGCGCGTGATGCGCTTGCCGGCCTCCGCGCCTACGAGGCCGCGCCGCGCGGCGAAACACGCCCGCGCAAGCCGGAAATCGTGCGCATTAACGGGGCCTGCCTGCGCGATCATGGCGGCGATGGGCCACCGGTGGTCCTCATCCCCTCGCTGATCAATCCGCCCGACATCCTCGACCTCGACGAACAGGTGTCGCTAGCGGGGGCAATTGCGCGAATGGGGCGCAAGGCCCTGCTGCTCGACTGGGGATCCGCGAGCCGGCGATCGGACCTCGGCGTCGGAGGCCATATCGAGATGTTGCTGCTGCCCTTGTTGCGCAGCATCGGCGAGCCCCCCGCCCTGGTCGG
>DATCJI010000340.1:0-1939 GCA_036562835.1 Xanthobacteraceae bacterium
TAGCCGATGCGCTACCGCGAGGGGGCGAAAAGTCAAAGAGATAGCTGACTTGCGCTGCCCTTCCCGAGAAACACTGTTGACTAGCAGCAGCGCTGCTCGAGGCAAGTAATCGAACGAGGTTGCCATGAACACAATCGATAAAGAGCTGGAGCGCCACGAAATCGAGGTTCTGCTGCCGTGGTATGCGGCTGGGACGCTGAGCCGCTGCGACGCCGATCTCGTCGAACGAGCGCTTGCTCGCGACAGCGAACTGGCGCGGCGCTATGACCTCGTCCGCCAGGAGCTTGCAGAGACGATTCAGCTCAACGAGGCGCTCGGCGCACCGTCGGCGCGCGTCATGGAGAAGCTGTTCGCCGCAATCGATGCTGAGGAGGCAAGTTCGGCGCGCCGCCGGCGTCGGCGCATCAGCCGAACTCCATCGCGGGCGACGGCCTCCATCTTGAACAGTGATGCGCCCGCGCGCAGCGCGCGTGAGCAACGCCTGAGTGAATGACTAGGGGCGAAGATCCTGCCGCAGTCGCGATCCGCGCCTTGCGTAATTTGGGCTGGCTAAGTCAAATCCGGCAACGGCGCTTCATGGAGGTGCTGCGACCGCGCCTGCCCCGAAAGGGCGGTCGCCCGACAGCCGGTCGCCTGCGACACCCGTAAGACCGCGCGAGATCGGCCTGCAGGAAAGTCCCGGCCGAGCGCGAAATGCGCGCTGTACGGCCTTCTGAACGCGACCAATCGGCTTCATAACGGACAACGGCCGTTGTCGCGCCGTAAATTGAGAGGCTCGGCAGATGAACGCGTGCCGCCGTCATCTGCCGTCAGACTGTTGCAGTGTATCGCAGACAATCAATCAAATAGCTCAATCACTGTTTTGGATTACTCTTTGATGCGCATTTTGATTCCAGAGCAACGATGTTAGCCGACAATCCCAAAGTCGAGAACCTCACGACAAGTGATGGCTTCTTGACCGCCGATTGGTCGAACATTTCCGTGATCTCGAAGCTCCCGATTTCAATCGCGCTCTGCAGTTGCCGAGGCTCAAGATCGAAGGATTTCTCAACCAAGTCCTTTTGTGGGTTTAGAGTGGTGAGGTCGATTAGGCTGTCACCTATCTTAACTCGGATCATCGGCGGAGTGCGACTTTCCTTCGCGGTGAGTTCTTGGCGGTACATGAACCGTATACTCGGGTGAAAGGGGCTACAGGCGAGGCCAACGATTCTAGTTCGATATTGGTCACCGGTATCTCCAGTCGGATAGGTAACGGATTTCAACAAAAGAAATTCTCCCGCCGGTCCATGGTAGGCGAACCACGGCGTCTCGTGGACGCCACGGGTCTCGATACCGAACCGTTCTATCTCGCCTCGACTCAGCCCCCGGAAACTGCGAGAGGGAATCTTCGCGGCGGCGTCAACAAGGGCCGGGTCGACGCCCATGCCCACCACGTAGCGCCGCAAAAAATTTTCGGTCTTGTCGATTTCGGGGCCCACGCTGGAATGAATTCGAAGGGTGGCGCCTGGGTCCGCATGGCGTGTCGAGGCGCCAACCATTGCATAGACGCAGGCCGATCCACAGCGCGCTCCGCCGAAGTACAGCCTTGCCTTATGCTCGCGCTTTGACTGCATAAGGCGTCGGCACGCATCGTCGAGTGGAAAGCCAAGATGACACCCTTCCGGAACGGTGCGAGCAACGCCGGCAGTCATGCGGTTCTCACGTAGTATCAATCCGATCTGCACCGCTTCGCGCACCAAGCCACCATCCGAGTTGAAGAAGATCGGCAGGTCGCGCTTTGCCAAGACGGCCAAGAACTCTCGGAACCGCTGGGCGGCGCTCTCATCAAATTGGCCCTCCCCAGCGATCCACTCGGTGCAGCCTCGCCCGCAGGCGTTTGGCTCACCCGTGGCAACAACAAAAATCATTGGCTCGCTTCGGACCTTTGCGAGTACGCGCT